>JAQGMT010000021.1 GCA_028292185.1 Ramlibacter sp.
CCGGCCATGACCCAGAGATTGCCATCACCCTATCGGCCCGAAGCCAGCGTGGCCAGCCGCCAGCTCGCCACGCTCACCGGCCGGCTCGACTGGCCGGCCGCCGCGCGCAGGGCCGGTCCATGGATCGCCAACGTGCGCGAGCACCCGCCGGCGTTCTGGGCGATGGAGAACCTGCTGAAGGAATATCCCATCGCCAGCGCCGAAGGCCTGGCGCTGATGCGCCTGGCCGAAGCCTTGCTGCGAGTGCCCGACGCGGAAACAGCCATTGCGCTGACCGCGGACCAGCTGGCGCGCGCCGACTTCGATGGCTCTGCCGACACGGCGTTGGCAAGGCTGTCGCATGCGGCCATCGCGCTGTCCAGGAAGTTCCTGCCAGACGGCGGCGCGCATGACGGCGGTCTGCTGCGCCAGCTCGGCGCGCGCACGGTCGTGGCAGCGACGCTGCGCGCCGTGCAGCTCCTGGGGCATCAATTCGTGCTGGGCCAGACCATGGCCGAAGCCCGGCGAGCCGCCGACAGCGCGCGGCGCGCATCCGCTCAGCTGCGCTTCTCCTACGACATGCTCGGCGAAGGCGCCCGCACCGCGGCCGATGCGCAGCGCTACTTCGAAAGTTACCGCCAGGCGATAGACGCCATCGCCGCGAGCGCCACGGCTGGAGTCGAGGTGGAACACAACGACGGCATCTCCATCAAGCTCAGCGCCTTGCACCCGCGCTATGAGGACGCGCAGCGCGAGCGGGTCATGGCCGAACTGGTGCCCCGCGTCTGGACGTTGTGCGAGCGGGCCGCGCGCGCGAACATCGGCCTGACCATCGACGCCGAGGAAGTGGACCGCCTGGAACTCTCGCTGGATGTTTTCGAAGCGCTGGCTGCGCAAGTGGCAGCGCAACAGCCGCAGTGGCGCGGTTTCGGCCTGGCCCTGCAGGCTTACCAGACCCGCGCGCTGGAACTGGTGGAGCACGTGGCGCAGCTGGCGAGCCGCCATCGCCTGCGATTGATGTGCCGGCTGGTGAAAGGAGCCTACTGGGACGCTGAAATCAAGCGCGCGCAGGAGCTGGGCCTGCCGCACTACCCGGTGTTCACGCACAAGCACCACACCGATGTTTCGTATCTCGCCTGCGCGCGCGCGCTCCTGGACGCGGGCGATGCGATCTATCCGCAATTCGCCACGCACAACGCGGGCACCCTCGCGGCGCTGCTGCAGATGACGCAAGAGCGGACGTCGGGTTTCGAACTGCAGCGCCTGCACGGCATGGGCGAAGGGCTGTACCGCGAAGTATCGCGGTACAGCCCTTCGGGCGAATTGACGCCCGCCCCCTCCCAACCTCCCCCTCACGGGGGAGGCGCTTCGGGCCTGCATCTTTGGCCGCCTGCGGTGCGCATCTATGCGCCCGTCGGCCGGCATCGCGACCTGCTGGCTTACCTGGTGCGGCGCCTGCTGGAAATCGGCGCCAACTCCTCGTTCGTGCACCAGCTGGCGGATGAATCAATCGGCATGGAGCAGTTGCTGGCTTCGCCGTTGCGAGTGGAAGCACAGTCGTCGCTGCCCTTGCCGCCCCAGCTCTATGGTGCGCAAAGACAAAACAGCCTGGGCGTGGACCTGGCGGTGGAAAGCCACCGCGCGCCGCTGCTTGCCGCCTACCCCGCGCTCGACCTTGCAGCCATTGCACCCTTCGATGCCCCGGCGGTTCCTGCTGCCGTCGCGCGTTCATGCGAGGCTTTTCACGCGTGGCGTTCCACGTCCGTGGGCGCCCGCGCGGCCATGTTGCGCGCGGCCGCCGACGCGATGCAAGACCAGATGCCGCGCCTGTGCGCCCTGCTGGTGAAGGAAGCGCGCAAGACCTGGGACGACGGCGTGGCGGAAGTGCGCGAAGCGGTGGACTACCTTCGCTACTACGCCGTTGAAGCCGAACGCATCATGCAGCCTCTTGCCTTGCCGGGCCCCACCGGCGAATCGAACGAGCTGCGCCTGGCGCCGCGCGGCCCGTGGGTTTGCATCAGTCCCTGGAATTTTCCGCTGGCGATCTTCACCGGCCAGATCGCGGCTGCGCTGGCCACCGGCAACACGGTGCTGGCCAAGCCCGCCGAGCAAACGCCGGCCATCGCGCAAGAGGCGGTGGGCTTGATGCACGCGGCAGGCATCCCGCGCGACGTGCTGCAGTTGCTGCCCGGGCCCGGCGAAACCGTCGGCGCGGCGCTGGTGAACGATGCGCGCATTGCCGGCGTGGTGTTCACCGGTTCCACCCAAGTGGCCAAGACCCTGCAGCGCGCTCTGGCCGCAAAAGACGGCGCCATCGTTCCCCTGATCGCCGAAACCGGCGGCATCAACGCGATGCTGGTCGATTCGACGGCGCTGCCCGAGCAGGTGGCCGACGCGGTGGTGCAAAGCGCGTTTCGCTCGGCCGGGCAGCGTTGCTCCGCGCTGCGGCTGCTGTGCGTGCACGAGGGCATCGCCGATGCGGTGATCGAGATGGTGGTGGGCGCCGCCCGCGAGCTGGTCACCGGCGACCCGGCGCTGCTCTCGACCGACGTCGGCCCGGTGATCGACGGGCAGGCCCACGCCGCCCTCTGCAGGCACCTCGAACGGCTGCGGCGCACTGCCAGGGACCTTCTCCCGATCGCGAGCCCGGCCCCGGGCGGCGCCGGCTTCTTCATTCCCCCGCAAGCCTTCGAAGTGGCCGGCATCGCCGACGTGCGAGAGGAGATCTTCGGGCCGGTGCTGCACATCGCGCGCTGGCGCGGCGAGCCGCAGGCCGTGATCGACCAGGTGAATGCGCTGGGGTATGGCCTCACGCTGGGCATCCAGACACGCATCGACAGCCGCGCGCAGGCGCTGGCGGCGCGCGCCGACATCGGCAACGTCTACGTCAATCGCAACATCATCGGCGCGGTGGTCGGAGTGCAGCCCTTCGGCGGCGATGCGCTGTCGGGCACAGGCCCCAAGGCCGGCGGGCCGCACTACCTCTATCGCTTCTGCGCGGAACGCACCCTCACCATCAACACTACGGCCGCAGGCGGCAACGTTTCGCTGCTGGCCTGAGTCAGCGCGCGACCGGCTCGCGCATCGTGACGAACTCTTCGGCCACCGTGGGATGGATGCCGATGGTGCTGTCGAACACGGCCTTGGTCGCGCCCGCCTTCAGCGCCACGGCGAAGCCTTGCACGATCTCGCCGGCGTCGGGGCCCACCATGTGCAGGCCAACCACCCGGTCACTGGCCGAGTCCACCACCAGCTTCATCAGCGTGCGCTCGGTGCTGCCCGACAAGGTGTGCTTGAGCGCCTTGAATTCGCTGCGGTAGACCGTCACCTGGCCGAACTTCTCGCGCGCGGCGCTCTCGCCATAACCGACGGTGCCGATGTTGGGGTGGGTGAACACCGCCGTGGGAATGAAGTCGTAGCCCATACTGCGCTGTCCCTGCCCGAACAGGCGGTCCACCAGCACCATGGCCTCGCCCAGCGCGACCGGGGTCAGTTGCACGCGCGCCGTCACGTCGCCCAGCGCATGCACCGAAGGCAGCGATGTCTGGTAGTGCTCGTCGA
>JAQGMT010000245.1 GCA_028292185.1 Ramlibacter sp.
CTGCTGGGGCAGAACCTGTTCGACCGCCGCCACGTCGAGTTCAACGCCGTCTCCGCCGCCAGCCAGATCGAGCGGCGGCTGTTCATCAAGGCGGTCTGGCGCCTTTAGGGCTTGCCCTGCCGATGAACGCGCTCTCGCTGTTCCGCCTGCTGCTCAAGCTCGCCTTCGGCTTGGGCGCGCTGCTCGCATGGAGCGGCGGCGGCGCGTTGGCGCAAACACCGGTGGCGCGGGAAAGCGCCGTGAAAGCCGCCTTCCTCTACAAGTTCCCGGCTTTCGTGGACTGGCCGCCCGGCACTTTCCAGGGGGCCGACCAGCCGCTGGTGATCGGCGTCTCCGGCGATGAAGACGTGGCCGCCGATCTGGAACAACTGGTGAGCGGGCGCACTGACACGAGGCCGGTGACCGTGCGGCGCATCCAGGACGGCGCGCCGCTCAGCGGCGTGCACATTCTTTTCCTGGGGAACCGGCGCGACCCGCGGCTGCGCGACGCCGTCAATGCGGTGAAGGGGCCGGTGCTGATCGTGACCGACCAGCCCGGGGCGCTGCAGCTGGGCAGCGTGATCAATTTTTCGGAGGATGCGGGCCGGGTGCGCTTCAGCGCGTCTCTGGCCTCGGCCGAAGAGCACGGCCTCAAGCTGAGCTCGCGCCTGCTGGCGGTGGCACAGGCGGTGGAAGGGCGCATGCGATGAATCTCCCCGTGGTACGGTCAATCCGCCACAAGCTCAACTTCATCCTGGCCGCCACCACGGTGCTGGCGTTGTCGATGGCCGGTCTCGCGCTGGTGCTGTTCGACCTGCGCGGCCAGCTGACGGCGATGGAACGTGAACTGGTGACGCAAGCGGACATCATCGGGCTGGTCAGCGCACCCGCTCTGGCCTTCGACGACTCCAAAGTGGCTTCGGAAAACCTGAGCGTGTTGCGGGCCCAGCCCAACGTGGCCGCGGCGGCGCTGTTCGGCGCCAAGGGCCAGCTGTTTGCCAGCTTCCAGCCGGCCGATCGGCTGGGCGAAGGCGTTCCCACGAGAGCGCAGCCTGCCGGAGTGGCTGTCGACAGCGAATGGGTGCGCGTCTGGCGGCCCATCGTCTCCCATAAGGACCAGCTGGGCACCGTGTACCTCGAAGCGCGTCATCACCTGCTGGCGCGCGCACTCGATTACCTGGGCGTGTTGAGCCTGATCATGACCGGCAGCCTGGCGGCGGCGCTGCTGCTGTCCAACCGGCTGCAGCGCTTGCTGACCGGCCCGCTGCTGGCGATGACCGACGTGGTGCGCCGCATTCGCGAAGGCCGCGATTTCAATTTGCGCGCGGCGCGCACCAGCGACGATGAAATCGGCGAGCTGGTCGACGTGTTCAACGCGATGCTCGAGGAGCTGGGCCGGCGCGCGCAGACACTGGAGCACGCGAACCAGGCCCTGCGCGAAAGCGAGGAGCGCTATCGCCTCGCGGTGCGCGGCTCGAGCGCGGGATTGTGGGACTGGGACATCAAGGCCAAGACGATGTTTCACTCGCCGCGCTTCAGGGCCTTGCTGGGATACAGCGAGGAGGAATTCCCCGACCTGCCGGGTTCGCTGCTCGAGGTCATGCACCCGGACGACCACCGCACCGCGCAGCGCGCGCTGCGCGGCCACTTGAGCCAGGACCTGCCCTACCAGCTGGAAGCGCGCTTGCGGCTGAAGTCGGGCGAATGGCGCTGGTTCCTGATCACCGGGATGGCGCGCAAGGATGCCAGCGGGCGCGCCTTCCGCATGGCCGGCTCGGTGATCGACGTCACCGACCGCAAGAACGCCGAGCAGGTGCTGCAGGAAGCCAATCGGGCCAAGGACGAATTCATCGCCACGCTGGCGCACGAACTGCGCAATCCGCTGGCCCCGATCCGCACCGGCCTGGAAATCATCAAGCGCGACGCCGACAACGGCCCGGCATCGGCGCGCGCGCGCGACACCATGGAGCGCCAGCTCGCGCACATGATCCGGCTCATCGACGACCTGCTGGACATCTCGCGCATCAACAGCGGCAAGATCCGGCTGGAGCCCAGCCGCACACGGCTGGCGGCGGCGGTGGAGAGCGCGGTGGAGATCAGCCGCCCGCTGATCGAGTCGCGCGGCCACCAGTTGCAAGTGGCGTTGCCGGCGCAGGGGATCGAACTGATGGCCGACGCGACGCGCCTCGCGCAGACCCTCGGCAACCTCTTGACCAACGCCGCGAAGTACACCGCGCCGCGAGGACACATCGGGCTGAAGGCGTGGCAGGAAGGCGCGACGGCCGTCATCGAAGTGTCCGACGATGGGGTCGGAATTCCAGCCGACATGCTGGAGGGGGTGTTCTCGCTGTTCACGCAGGTGGGGCGCACGCTGGACCGGGCCCAGGGCGGGCTGGGCATCGGCCTGTACCTGGTGCGCAGCCTGGTCGAGTTGCACGGCGGCAGCGTCGTTGCCGCCAGCGCAGGGCCCGGGCTCGGCAGCGTGTTCACCGTGCGCATGCCGTGCTTGCTGCCGATGGCGCCCGCGACTGCGCTCGGCGACGGCGAGATCACGGCGAGCAACGCACAGCCCGGCCTGAAGGTGCTGGTGGTGGACGACAACGTCGACGCCGCGGAAAGCCTGGCCACCGTGCTGCAGATGACGGGTCGGCAGACCTGCACCGTGTACGACGGGCCGAGCGTGTTGCAGGCGGCGCGCGCGTTCGCGCCGGACGTCGTGCTGCTGGACATCGGGCTGCCCGGCATGTCGGGTTACGACGTCGCGCGGCAGTTGCGCGCCGATCCGGGCCTCAGCCGCTCGGTGCTGATCGCGGTGACGGGCTGGGGCAGCGAAGAGGACCGGCGGCGCTCGCACGACGCCGGCTTCGACGAGCACCTGACCAAGCCCGTCGACCTGGGAACGCTCGATCCCCTGCTGCGCCGCCTCGCCACCGACCCGCTCCCGCGCCCGGCGGCTTGACCGGGCGAAACCCGCCTGAAAGCGGCCGTGCGCGGATTGGCAGAAAATAGCCGGCTTGCCCGCACCTCTTCCAAGGAATTCCATGACCTACCCCAACACGCAACTCTTCATCGATGGCGAGTGGCAAGATGCCGCCGAAGGCCGCAGCCTGGCCGTCTTCAACCCGGCCACCGGCAAGGAAATCGGCCGCGTGGCCCATGCATCGACGGCCGACCTCGACCGCGCGCTGGCCGCGGCGCAAAAGGGCTTCGAGAAATGGCGCGACACGCCGGCCGCCGACCGCAACAAGATCATGCGCAAGGCCGCGGGCCTGATGCGCGAGCGCGCGGGCGCCATCGCGGCGCTGCTGACGCAGGAGCAAGGCAAGCCGCTGGCCGAAGCCAAGGGCGAGGCGATGGCCGCCGCCGACATCATCGAATGGTTCGCCGACGAAGGCATGCGGGTGTATGGCCGCATCGTGCCCTCGCGCGGCAACCTGGCGGCGCGCCAGATGGTGCTGAAGGACCCGGTGGGTCCCGTGGCGGCGTTCACGCCCTGGAACTTCCCGATCAACCAGGTGGTGCGCAAGATGGCCGCCGCGCTGGCCACCGGCTGCTCGATGATCGTCAAGGCGCCGGAAGAAACGCCGGCGGCGCCGGCGGAACTGATTCGCGCGTTCGCCGATGCGGGTCTGCCCGCGGGCGTGCTGGGGCTGGTGTACGGCAACCCCGCCGAGATTTCCAACTACCTGATCCCGCATCCGGTGATCCGCAAGGTCACCTTCACCGGCTCCACGGTGGTGGGCAAGCAGCTCGCCGCACTGGCGGGCAAGTACATGAAGCGCGTGACGATGGAACTGGGCGGCCACGCGCCGGTGATCGTCGCTGAAGACGCGGACGTCGCGCTGGCGGTGAAGGCCGCCGGCGCCGCGAAGTTCCGCAACGCGGGCCAGGTGTGCATCTCGCCGACGCGCTTCCTGGTGCACGAGAGCATCAAGAACGATTTCGCGGCGGCGCTGGTCAAGTACGCGCAAGCGCTGAAGATCGGCGACGGCGCGGTCGAAGGCACGACGATGGGCCCGCTCGCGAATCCGCGCCGCGTCACCGCGATGGCGGAGTTCACGCAGGATGCCGTCAAGCAAGGCGCCAGCGT
Organism: Ramlibacter sp.; assembly: GCA_028292185.1. Classification (GTDB taxonomy): domain Bacteria; phylum Pseudomonadota; class Gammaproteobacteria; order Burkholderiales; family Burkholderiaceae_C; genus Ramlibacter. The sequence continues at coordinate 4,070 of JAQGMT010000245.1, forward strand.
CGCGCTCGGCGGCGAGCGCATCGGCAACGACGGCAACTTCTGGCAGCCCACCATCCTCACCGACGTGCCGCTGCAAGCCAGGGTCTTCAACGACGAGCCGTTCGGCCCGATGGCCGCGATCCGCAGCTTCAACACGCTCGATGAAGCGATCAGCGAAGCCAACCGGCTGCCGTATGGCCTGGCCGGTTATGCGTTCACCAAATCGCTGAAGAACGCCGATCTGCTGGCGCGCCGTGTCGAAGTGGGCATGATGTGGATCAACATGCCGGCCATGCCCTCGGCCGAAATGCCGTTCGGCGGCCTGAAGGATTCGGGCTACGGCTCCGAGGGTGGCCCGGAAGCGATGGAGACCTACCTGAACTCCCGCTCAGTCACCATCATGAACGTCTGAGCCGGTGGCGCAGAAAGCGCGCATCGGGCGCGCGGCTTGGGTTGCCGTCCTACAGCAAGGTGGTGCGGCTCCCTCTACATTCGCCGCATGAAACAGGGACTCGCCCGTGCACGCGCTCGCGTCCCCACGGTTTTTCGCGGGGCGGGCGCCACGCTCCGGCGGCACCCCTGGCTGATCGTCGGCGCGCTGCCCATCTTCATCATGATGGCGGCCGCGCTGTACAGCGCCACGCACGTCCCGCGCACGCCTGACGTCGCCAACATCCAGAAAGCCAAGTACGAGCATCCCAGCGTGGTGCTCACCGCCGACGGCAAGCAATTGGCGCTGTTCAAGCAGGCCAACCGTGCATGGGTCAAGCTCGCCGATATCTCGCCCAACGTGGTGAACGCGCTGATCGCCACCGAAGACCGCAAGTTCTTCGAGCACAAGGGGCTGGACGTGCGGCGCACCATCGGCGCGGCGCTGCACACCGTGCGCGGCGACCTGCAAGGCGGCTCGACCATCACCCAGCAGCTCGCGCGCAACCTCTACCCCGAAGAGATTGGCCGCGCGCCGACCATTCAACGCAAGATCAAGGAAGCGATCACCGCCCTGAAGATCGAGTCGGCCTACAGCAAAGAGCAGATCCTGGAGACCTATCTCAACACCGTGCCGTTTCTCTACAACGCGTACGGCATCGAGATGGCGGCGCGCACCTACTTCGACAAATCGGCCGGCCAGCTGGGCGTGCTGGAGAGCGCCACGCTGATCGGCATGTTGAAGGGCACCAGCTACTACAACCCGGTGCTCAACCCCGAGCGCGCCGTGCAGCGCCGCAACATCGTGCTGGCGCAGATGGTGCAAAACCAGAAGCTGGCCGCTGCGGAGTTCGACCAGCTCAAGAACCAGCCGCTGGGCCTGAACTTCGAACGGCAAGTGGAGGAGCTGGGCCCCGCCCCGCACCTCGCGCAGCAGTTGCGCCGCTGGCTGATCTCGTGGGCCGACCGCAAGGGCTACAACATCTACGCCGATGGCCTGGTGGTGCACACCACGCTCGATTCGCGGCTGCAGGCGATGGCCACCGAAGCCGTGACGCGGCAAGCCGACAAGTTGCAGGCGATTGCCGACAAGGGCTGGAGCAAGCGCGGCCGTGAAAGCAAGGCCCTGCTGCAGGATTTCGCGCGGGAAACGCAGGCCTACCAGGCGGCGCGCAAGTCCGGCCTGTCCGACGAACTGGCCGTGAAGAAGGTCGAAGGCGACGCCGACTTGATGAAAGCGCTTTGGCGCGAAAAGACCACGCTGCAGGCGGCGTTCCTCGCGATCGAGCCGGGCACCGGCCAGGTGAAGGCCTGGGTCGGCAGCCGCGACTTCGAGCAGGACCAGTTCGATCACGTGCAGCAGGCGCGCCGGCAACCCGGCTCGACCTTCAAGCCCTTCGTGTATGGCGCCGCGTTCGAGCAGGGCATCGGCCCGATGGAAACCTTCATCGACCAGGCGATGGAATTCCGCATCGACGATCACACGGTGTGGAAACCCGGCGACGTGCACGAGACCAGCGGGCAGCCCACCACCTTGCGCGACGGCCTGATCTATTCGAAGAACACGATCACCGCGCAGCTGATGCAGCGGGTCGGGCCGGTGCACGTCGCGCAGACGGCTTATGCGATGGGGGTGCGGCAAAGCAAGTTGGATGAAGTTCCGTCGCTGGCGCTGGGCACCAGCCCGGTGACGCTGAAGGAAATGGTCTCGGCCTACGGCACCATCGCCAACAGCGGAAACTATGTCGAGCCTTTGCTCGTCACGTCGGTGACGAACCAGGCGGGCGCGGTGCTGGAGCAATTCAACCCGGCGCCGCCGCAACCGGCGCTGACGACTGCGGCGGCCCAGACGCTGCTGGACGTGATGCGCGGCGTCGTGGACAAGGGCACCGGCGCGGGCATTCGTCCCAAGTACGGCCTGAAGGGAGACCTGGCGGGCAAGACCGGCACCACGCAGGACAACACCGACGGCTGGTTCATCCTGATCCATCCCAACCTGGTGGGCGGCGCCTGGGTCGGCTTCAACGACAACCGCATCACGATGCAGGACGCATGGGGCCAGGGCGCACGCAACGCCTTGCACATCGTCGGCGACTTCTATCAGCAATCGCTGAAGGACGG
>JAQGMT010000247.1 GCA_028292185.1 Ramlibacter sp.
CCATGGTGGCGCAGTGGCAGGCCGTGGGTTTTTGCCACGGGGTGATGAACACCGACAACATGAGCATCCTGGGACTCACGATCGACTACGGTCCGTTCCAGTTCCTGGACGCTTTCGACCCCGGCCACATCTGCAACCACAGCGACGAACAGGGCCGCTATGCCTACAACCAGCAGCCAAACGTCGCGTACTGGAATTTGTTCTGCCTCGGCCAGGCCCTGCTGCCGCTGATCGGCGATCAGGACCTGGCGCTGGCCGCGCTGGAATCGTACAAGACGGTTTTCCCACGGGAACTCGAGGCCAGGATGCGCGCCAAGCTCGGCTTCGTCGAGGCGGGGCCCACCGACCGCGAGTTGATCGAGAGCACGCTGAAGTTGCTGGCGGCCGACAAGGTGGACTACACCATCTTCTGGCGCCGCTTGTCGCAGCATGTGGCCGGTGGCCCTTCAGAGCCCGTGCGCGACCTGTTCCTCGACCGGCCGGCGTTCGATGCCTGGTTGCTGCGATATTCGGAGCGCCTTGACCAGCGGGTGCGGCCGCAGGCCGCCGAGCTGATGCTCCGCACCAATCCGAAGTACGTCCTGCGCAATCACCTGGGCGAGCTCGCGATACGCCAGGCGAAGCTGAAGGACTTTTCCGCAGTGGCAGACTTGCTGTCCCTCCTCCAGTCCCCTTATGACGAACATCCGGCCCAGGAAGACAAGGCGGGATTTCCGCCCGACTGGGCCACTCAAATCGAAATCAGCTGCTCCTCATGACATTCAAGATCCAGAAAACCGATAGCGAGTGGCAGCAGTTGCTCGCGAAAAAAGGCGCCGAGCGCGGCGCCTTCGAGGTCACGCGCCATGCCGCCACCGAGCGGCCCTTCACCGGCAAATACGAAGCGGTATGGGACGATGGCAGTTACCACTGCATCTGTTGCGGGGCCAAGCTGTTCGACTCGAAAACCAAGTTCGATGCGGGTTGCGGCTGGCCCAGCTTTTCCGAAGCCATTCCTGGCGCCATCAAGGAAATCACCGACTCGACCCATGGCATGGTGCGCACCGAGACGGTGTGTGCGCAATGCGGCGCCCACCTGGGCCATGTCTTTCCCGATGGCCCGACCGATACCGGCTTGCGCTATTGCATGAACTCGGCATCGCTGGACTTCCAGGCACCTGACGGCAGCGGGGGCAAGGCATGAAGCTGCTGCTGGACTTCTTCCCGATCATCCTGTTCTTCGTCGCGTTCAAGATAGCGGGCATCTACGTCGCCACCGGCGTTGCCATCGTCGCAACCATCGCGCAGATCGCGTGGCTGCGTTACAGCACTGGCAAGGTCGAGCCGATGCAGTGGATCGGCCTCGCGGTCATCATCCTGTTCGGCGGAGCCACCATCATTTCGCAGAACGACACCTTCATCAAATGGAAGCCGACGGTTCTCTACTGGCTCATGGCCGGCTCGCTGGCCGCCGGGCAGCTGTTCTTCAAGAAGAACCTGCTGAAGTCGCTCATGGGTTCGCAGCTCGAGCTGCCGGACTCCGCATGGCGCGTGGCCAATTGGAGCTGGATCGCCTTCTTCTCGGTCATGGGCGTGGTCAACCTGTGGGTCGCCTATAACTTCGACACCGACACCTGGGTCAACTTCAAGTTATTCGGCGGCCTCGGGCTGATGGTGCTGTTCGTCCTGGCACAGGCCGTGTACCTGGGCCGCTACATGAAGGCCGAGGAAGCCGGCAAGCCGTGAACGCGGCAAGGACCTCATGACCACCGGCATCACCGCTGATGCGCTGCGGGCGCGCCTGGCGGACCGCCTTGCGCCGACGCAACTCGAAGTGCTTGACGAAAGCTCGCAGCACGCAGGCCATGTGGGCGTCGATGGCAGCGGATTCGGCACCCACTTCCGGGTGCGGATCGCCTCGCCGCTGTTCGCCGGGCAGTCACGGGTGGCGCGCCATCGGCTTGTGTATGATGCGCTGCAAGATTTTGTCGACCGTGGGCTGCATGCCCTCGCGATCGAGACACTCTGATCCTTAGCTCCTGCCCTCAAGGGAAATTCCGATGAAGCAATACCTCCTGTCCGCGGTGGCGGCAGCCTTTCTTTGCGCCGCCGCGCCGGCCATGGCGCAGAACGTCGCCATCGTCAACGGCAAGCCCGTGCCCAAGAGCCGCGTGGACACGCTGGCCTCGCAGCTGACCAAGGCCGGGCGGCCTGTCACGCCGGAGATGCAAACCCAGTTGAAAGAGGAAGTCGTTGCGCGCGAAGTGTTCATGCAGGAGGCGCAAAAGCGCGGCCTGGATGGCACCGAGGATTTCAAGTCGCAGCTGGAGCTGGCCCGCCAGACCCTGTTGATCCGCGAACTGTTCGCCGATTACCAGAAGACCAACCCGGTCACCGACGCGGAGATCAAGGGCGAGTACGACAAGTTCGTCGCGGCCAACGGCGGCAAGGAATACCACGCCCGTCACATCCTGGTGGAAAAGGAAGACGAGGCCAAAGCCATCATCGCGTCCTTGAAGAAGGGCGGCAAGTTCGACGAGATCGCCAAGAAGCAATCGAAGGACCCGGGCTCGGGCGCGAACGGCGGCGACCTCGACTGGGCCAACGCGGCCAGCTATGTGCCCGAGTTCTCGACAGCGCTGGTGAAGCTGAACAAAGGCCAGACCACCGACGTGCCGGTGAAGAGCCAGTTCGGCTGGCACGTGATCCGGCTGGACGACGTGCGCCAGGCGCAGTTGCCCAAGCTCGAAGAGGTCAAGCCGCAGATCGCGCAGCAGTTGCAGCAGCAAAAGCTCGCCAAGTTCCAGGAAGACCTGCGCGGCAAGGCCAAGGTGGAGTAAGCCAAGCGGGATGCATTGCGGGTGCAGCCCGCAACCCACGAAAAAGCGGCCCGGCGAGGCCGCTTTTTCATTGGCTCGCGCTATGCGGCAGGCGCCGCTTCGCCCTGCAGTTCCTGCTGGCGCTCGCGCAATCGCGCGCCCAGCGCGTCGAGGTCGAGGCCGGCCGCGGACTTGGCTTTGGGGAACAGCTCATCGCGCTCCTCCTTGACGTGGTGCTCGATCGCGCGATTGAGCTGAACCACCAGCGCATCCATTGCAGCGTCTGCGGCGCCCATGCCCTGGAGCTGCGCGATCATTTTCTTGGCCTCCTGGTGCTCGGCCCGGGCTTCCTCCAGCAAGCCCTGCGTGTCCGGCAGTGCGTCCTGCAGCGCAGGATAGAAAATCTCTTCCTCGATCTGCGCGTGCAGCGTCAGCTCCTCGCAAATCTTCATCGCGAGGGCCTTGCGGTCGGCGCCGCGCGCCGCGGCAGGCGCGAAGGCGAGCCGGGCATATTCGACGAACAGGTGCTTGACGGCGATGTGGTCAGCGTCGAGCAGTTCGCAAGCGTCCTTGTCGGCGAGCGTCGGCATGGGATGGTCTCCGGGTTGAGGATTGGGGTCGGTCTTTTTCATAGCAGCGGCGGGTCCATCTCGCGGCCGAAGTGGCGGTGC
>JAQGMT010000268.1 GCA_028292185.1 Ramlibacter sp.
TCCCCAGTGACCACATAGATTCCCGCGGGGATCGTCACATTCAAGCTGGCGCCCAGCAGCGCGTTGAGACGGGCCATGCCGTCCTCGAAGACAACGGTAGGCTCGCCCGGCGTTGCGGCGGGGCCGGTCTCAAACGTTGCCGCGCGCCCCGCTGACGCCGCCGCCGCGGCGCCGAGATGCAGAAAAATGCGTCGCTTCACGAGGTCTATCTTCACCCAATACAGCGCATTGCCGGGGGGTCATTTCTACTAAATGGAAGGGGACATTCCTCTCATGCGCGCGGGGCGCTCCGAACTTAAGGTTCCAGGAGATATGCACAACAGCGCCACCGCCGACAACGTGAAGCGGCTCGACCGAGGTGGCAAGTTCACGCAGGTACTCGGCCAGTTGACGTTGTTTGGACTTCGCGCCGGTTCGACAGTCTCGAAATTCCTGCTCGCCATCTACACCGCGCGCTACCTTTCGTTGTCCGATCTCGGCATCTACGGTCTTCTGGTGGGCGGCACGAACATTGTCCCCGCACTGTGCGGATTCGGCCTGAGCCTGTGGATCGTGCGCCGCATTGTGGACTTGCCGATGGCTCAGGCAGTGCCGATGGTTGCCAGCCGTTCCGCGCTCAGCCTCGTTATCCATTTGGTCGGCCAGCCCCTGGTGTTTATTGGATTCATGCTGGCCGGACAGCCTTTGCCCTTGACGCTCGCGCTGCTCGGCGGCGCCATCCTGTTGATGGAAACGCTTGCGGCCGAAATCAGTGACGTGCTGATCGCGCGGCGGCACATATACCTTGCCAACTGGCTCGGGTTCCTGCGCCAGGGCTTCTGGCCGCTGCCCGTGATGTTGCTGGGCCTTATCGTCCCGCAGGCGCGCACCCTGGCCATGCTGCTCTTCATCTGGTGCGGCGCGCTTGCCCTGAACCTGGTCATCTTGCTGTACCTCCTGTTCCAGAAAGGACGCTGGCGGCATGTGCGGCTGCACGCGGACATGCTGGTGGGCGCCTTGCGCGCCAGCCTGCTGCTTTACGTGAGGGATGTGAGCAGCACCGTGAGCGCGTTCGCCGACCGATTCCTCATCTCCTTGTTCCTTGGGCTCGAGCTCAGCGGCCTCTATTCGTTGTTCTGGGCCATCGCCAACGTCGTCCATTCGCTGGTCATCTACGGCGTGATCCAGGTTCAGACCGCATCGCTGATCGTCGCAGCCAGGGAGCCCACAGGCGGCGCATTCCGCAATCTCGAGCGGCGGCTGCAAATTGAGTCGACCAGCTGGGCGTTGCTGTTCACCGGGGGCGTTGCGGTGCTGACCCCCGCCCTCGTCACTTTTCTCGATCGCCCGCTGATGCTCCAATACCTGCCCGTGTTCTGGCTTATCGTCCTGGCCACACTGGTGCGCATCGGGGCCGATGGCTACGGCTTCGCCATCTACGCGTTGCATCGCGACCGCGCCGTGGCCTGGATCGCAGTGGGAGGTGCCGTGAGCTCGGCCTTGCTCAACCTCGTACTGATGCCGGCGGCCGGGCTATGGGGCTCGGCCATCGCGTACTGCCTGACTTCCGCGGCTCTGCTGGCGGCGCGCTTCGCGGCGACACGCTCGGCACTGTCAGGCCCGCGCCTGGACTCCTGACTGTCCGGCGGAGCGGCCATGCGCATCCTGATTTGCTCATTCGACTTTTACCCGGTCGTCGCCGGCGGCCCATCAGCGGCCATGACTCTCGCGATGGGCTTGGCGCGGCGGGGTTACGACATCACCGTCGCCACGGCGAGCCCGGCGGCGGACAACGATCACCCGTGCTTTCCGTTCGCCATCGTCCGTCAACCAGGCGCGCGGCAGCTGGTGCGCCTCTTTCAAGCTGCCGATCTGGTGTGGCAGAACCATGTCAGCCTGCGCATGCTTTGGCCGATGATGTTGGTGCGCAGGCCTCTTGTCATCGTGCACCATTCCCCGCTGGCGACCGACGCACCGCAGGCCAAGACAGGGCTGCGCGTGCAGTACGGCGGCCTCAAGCGCGCGGCTTGTTTGTTGGGACGCAACGCTTTTGTGAGCGAGGCGTTTCGCAAGGCGGCCGGTCTTTCGGGTCCGGTCATCTACAACAGTTACGACGAGCTGACTTTCCATCCCTGGCCCGATGTCCCGCGCGACCGCGACGTCGTGTTTCTCGGAAGGCTCGTGCCGCAAAAAGGCGCCGATCTTCTGATTGAGGCGCTGGCGCTGCTTGCCGCGAGAGGATTGCGGCTGCGCGCGACCATCATCGGCTTCGGACAGGAGGACGAGGCCCTCAAGGCGATGGTGTCGATGCATGGCCTCGCCGGCCTCGTTGAATTTGCCGGCGCATTGCGCGGTGAGGCTCTGTCGCGCATGCTTGCGCGCCATCGCATGATGGCGATGCCTTCGCGCTGGTTCGAGGGATTCCCGATTTCCGCCATCGAGGCACTCGCCTGCGGCTGCGTGGTGGTCGGGTCGGACTGCGGCGGCGTGCCCGAGGCCATCGGGCCCGCTGGGATGGTCGTGGCCGAGGATTGCGCAGCCGAACTGGCGGCGGCACTGGAGCGGCTGGCCAGCGATGCCGCTCTATATGAAAGCTACCGGGCGCGGATCGCGCAGCACCTGCAGATTTTCAGCGAGGCCGCTTTGATGGGGCGGTGCGAGCAGCTTATCCACGACGCGGCGGGGCCGGCCGCGGTCGCGGCCTAGCGGTGGGCGCCAGCGCAAACGCCATGAGAATCCTGATCTGTTCCTATGACTTCCATCCGCGCGTGGGCGGTACCGAGACGGCCGGCATGACGCTCGCGACGGGGCTCGCCGAACGCGGCTATGACATCACAGTGGTCTGCACGACAGCAGGGGCGGGCGATGACGCGGCTTTCCCTTTTTCCATCGTCCGCCGACCCGGCGCCGGGCAACTGCTGCGGCTGTTCCGCGCCGCCGATCTTGTCTGGCACAACCATGTCAGCCTGCGTCTGCTCTGGCCGCTCGCGTGTGTGCGCAGGCCGCTGGTGCTCGTGCATCATTCCCCGCTGGCTACAGACACCGGACCGGGCCCGCGCTTGGGCGGCCTCAAGCGTAGGGCTTGCCTGTTGGGAAGCAATGCCTTCGTCAGCGAGGCCTATCGCCGAGCCGCCAGGCTTTCGGGCCCGGTGATCTACAACACCTACGACGAAGCGAATTTTCACGGCTGGCCCGATGTCGTGCGGGACCGGGACGTGGTCTTTCTCGGTCGGCTGGTGCGGGAAAAAGGCGCCGACCGCCTCATCGATGCATTGGCGCTGCTTGCCAGAAGAGGAACGCGGCTGCGCGCCACCATCATCGGCTCGGGTCCGCAGGAAGATTCGCTCAAAAAGCAGGTTTCATCGCATGAGCTGCGCGAGCTCGTGGAGTTCACCGGCGCGCTCCGTGGCGAGGTTTTGTCGCGAACGCTGGCGCGCCATCGCATGCTGGCGATGCCCTCGCGCTGGTTCGAGGGCTTGCCAATCTCCGCCATCGAGGCACTCGCCTGCGGCTGCGTCGTGGTCGGCACCGACAGTGGCGGGCTTCCGGAGGCGATCGGGCCCTGCGGCATCGTGACAGCCCGCGAATCGGCGCCTGAACTCGCGACCGCGCTCGAGCGCCTGTCCGCCGACACCGCGCTCTATGAAAGCTGCTCCAAGCCGATTGCGCAGCACCTGAAGCTCTTCAGCAAGGGGGCGCTGATGGACAATTGCGAGCAGCTGATCCGCGAAGCCACACGGGCGCACCGCGCGAGCGCGTAGCGCTCGACGCCGTGGACCTTGTTCTACGAAACCTGCACGAACTTGGCCACCGATGGAGCGCCGGTCTTGTCCAGCACGAACAACATGTAGTAGCCCGGCGGCACCAGCGCGGCGGACGGCGGCAGTTTGACAGTGAGCGTTGAGCCCCGCACTGTCACGGGCAGGTTCACAGCGCGCTGGTGCATGTCATTGCCGTGGGTGGTGGCCCCAGGTGCGATCAGCACCGCACCGGTTACGCCGGTGCGGTCGACATTGATGGTGAACGTCGATTG
>JAQGMT010000032.1 GCA_028292185.1 Ramlibacter sp.
CGAAGCTGCCCGACAAGCCGACGCTCGCATCGCGCGAGAAGTAAGGGTCGCCGCCGAAGCGGCCCGGCACTCCCGTGTCCACTTGCAGGAAGGAAGTCAGCAGAAAGTTGGCTTTCACGCCGCCACCGAGGTCTTCGCTTCCCTTCATGCCGTACAAGGAAGTCGTCATACCCCCACTGTTCAAAACGCGCACACGCGCTGGATCGCCGGCCATCCGGATTCCCCCGGCGAAACTGTCGAGCAAGCCCATCAACTGCACCGTGCTTTGCGCGGCGGCTCCCCCACAAGCTGTCGCCAAGAGGCCGGCCAGCAATCCCGTCTTCAATTTCTTCATTCGAACTCCTGTTGGTTATACGGCGGCTTTGGTGCATTCACCCGGCCACCTCCGTTGATTGTGCAAGAGCTGTGCCGGACTCAGCAGCAATCTGCATGATCGTTAGCCGACCGATTGGTCGGTTAATCGCTATACTCGTTCCATGTACACGCAAGCCCTGGATCTGCCGGACCCGCAGGGCCGCTCGCCGGCCGTCGTGCCAGCGGCAAACGCGGCTGGCAATGAGGTGTTGCAAGCGCGCTTCGACGCGAAGATCGACGCCGACAGCAAGATCGAGCCGCAGGACTGGATGCCCGACGCGTATCGAAAGACGCTGGTGCGCCAGATCAGCCAGCACGCACACAGTGAGATCGTCGGCATGCTGCCCGAAGGCAATTGGATCTCGCGCGCGCCCTCGCTCAAGCGCAAAGCCATCCTGCTGGCCAAAGTGCAGGACGAAGGTGGACACGGCCTGTATCTCTACTCGGCCGCCGAGACACTGGGCACCAGCCGCGACCAGTTGCTGGACGCGCTGCACCGCGGCAAGGCCAAGTACAGCTCGATCTTCAACTACCCGACGCTGACCTGGGCCGACGTCGGAACGATCGGCTGGCTGGTGGATGGCGCAGCCATCATGAACCAGGTGCCGATCTGCCGCTGCTCCTACGGCCCGTACGCGCGCGCCATGATCCGCATCTGCAAGGAAGAGAGTTTTCACCAGCGCCAGGGATTCGAAAGCCTGATGACGCAGATGTCGGGCACGCCGGCGCAGCGCGAGATGGTGCAGGAGTCCGTGAACCGCTGGTGGTGGCCGGTGCTGGCGATGTTCGGCCCGCCGGACACCGACAGCCCCAACAGCGCGCTCGGCATGCGCTGGGGCATCAAGCGCATCAGCAACGACGAGCTGCGCCAGAAATTCGTCGATGCGACAGTGCCGCAAGCCAGGATGCTGGGCGTGACCTTGCCCGACCCCCACTTGAAGTGGAACGAAGAACGTGGCCACCACGATCACGGCGCGATCGACTGGGATGAATTCTGGGCCGTCGTGAACGGCAGCGGGCCGTGCAACAAGGAGCGGCTCGCCACCCGCGTGAAGGCGCACGAGGATGGCCAGTGGGTGCGCGATGCGGCGCTGGCGCATGCGCGCAAGCAACAAGCCCGGCAACTGAAGGAGGCGGCATGAGCGAGGTGAAAAATGAGTGGCCGCTCTGGGAAGTTTTTGTCCGGTCCAAGCAAGGCCTCGAACACAAGCACTGCGGCAGCCTGCACGCGGCCGATGCGCGGCAAGCGCTGCAAATGGCCCGCGATGTGTATACCCGCCGCATGGAAGGCGTCAGCATCTGGGTCGTGCCTTCGGCGTTGATCACGGCGAGCGAGCCGCAAGACAAGGGCGAATTCTTCGACCCTGCGGCCGACAAGATCTACCGCCATCCCAGCTTCTACGCCATCCCCGACGAAGTCGGCCACATGTGATGGAGCAAGCTGCGCAATCCCGGGCGAGCGCGTCCGTCGATTACCTGCTGCACCTCGCCGACAACGCACTGGTGCTGGGACAGCGTAATGCGCAGTGGTGCGGCCACGGACCGGTGCTCGAAGAAGACATCGCGCTGGCCAACATCAGCCTGGACCTGATCGGGCAAGCGCGCTTGCTGTATCAACACGCCGCGTCCCTGATCGAGCCGCGCACCACCGAAGACGCGCTGGCGTACTTTCGCGACCCCGCCCAGTTCCGGAATTACACGCTGCTCGAACTGCCGCACCACGGGCCCCTGGCGGGGACGGCTGCGGCGCAGCGTGACTACGCCACGACCATCGTCCGCAACTTTCTCTACAGCGCCCTGATGCTCCTGCTGTGGGAGGGCTTGCAGCAATCGGCGGACACGCAGCTCGCAGCCATTGCGGGGAAGTCGGTGAAAGAAAACCGCTACCACTTTCGTCACGCACGCGATTGGTTGGTGCGGCTGGGCGATGGCACGGCCGAGTCGCACGCACGCACTCAAGCGGCGCTCGAGCATCTGATGCCGTACACGCAGGAATTCTGGAGCGTGTCGCCCGCCGAAGCGCAAGCCGCCGCGGCGGGAACAGGAGTCGATGCGCGCGCATGGCGCAAGCGCTGGGACGAGCTGGTGAACGATGCGCTGATCGAAGCAACATTGAAGCGGCCGAACCAGTCCGGCTTTGTGCCGCGCGGCAAGGAAGGACTGCACTCGGAACACCTGAGCTATGTGCTGGGCGAAATGCAAAGCCTGGCGCGCCAGCACCCCGGGGCCGCATGGTGATAGCGTCGGCCGCCGCAGCGCTCGTGCAACGCGCATGGGAAGTCCTCGAGGCAATCCCCGATCCGGAAATTCCGGTGGTGTCGATTCGCGAACTCGGCATATTGCGAGAGATCAATGAGCGCAACGGACAGCTCGAAGTGGTGATCACCCCGACGTACAGCGGCTGCCCGGCCATAGCGCAGATCGAGGACGACGTGCGCGCCGCGCTCGAGGCCGATGGTCTGCCGGCAGTGGTCGTCGCTCGCTTGGCGCCTGCATGGTCCACGGATTGGATCACCGACGCCGCGAAAGCAAAGCTGAAAGGCTTCGGTATCGCGCCGCCTCACACGCTGCAGCCCGTGAGCGTCGTGAACTTCGCGCGCGGAGCGGCGCGCGGTTCCGCGGCCGTCCAGTGTCCGCATTGCGGCTCGCAGGACACCACCGAAACCTCGCACTTCAGCTCCACCGCGTGCAAGGCGCTGTACAAGTGCCTGGCTTGCCTGGACCCCTTCGATTACTTCAAACCCTACTGAAGTGACGTTCGCAGTCCCGACTCAATGGCGATCCACTTCCATTCACTGACCGTGCGCCGCGTCACTGCGGACGCGGCGGGTTCGGCGGCGTTCACGCTGGCTGTGCCAGCCGAGCTTCGCGACATCTATAACTTCCAGCCCGGCCAGTTCCTCACTTTGCGCGCGCGGGTCGGCGGCGAGGAAGCAAGGCGAAGCTATTCGATCTGCAGCCCGCGCAGCCGCTACGTGGAATCCGGAGAGCTCGACGTCGGCATCAAGCCGCAAGAAGGCGGCGTCTTCTCGCGCTGGGCGCTGGCTTCCTTGCAGCCGGGCCTGAGCATCGACGTGATGCCGCCCGACGGCCGGTTCACGCCGCGCGTGGCCAGCGCTCGGCATCGCGTTGGCTTCGCTGCCGGATCCGGCATCACGCCCATGTTGTCGATCATTGCCAGCACCCTGGAAGAGGAGCGCGACTCGGAGTTCACGCTGGTGTACGGCAACCGGCGCATCAGCAGCATCATGTTCAACGAAGCGCTGCAGGACCTGAAGGACCGCTATCCCGCACGCCTCACCCTGATCCACCTGCTCTCGCGGCAAGCGCAGGAACTGGAGGTGCTCAACGGGCGCATCGACGAGGCCAAAGTGCGCGAGCTGCTGGGCAGCGTCATCAGGGCGCAATCCATCGACGAAGCGTTTCTGTGCGGACCTGAAGGGATGATCGAAGCGGCGCAACGGGCATTACTGGCCGCGGGCATTGGCGCGCATCGTATCCACACCGAGCGGTTCTTTCCAGCGGGCCAATCCGTCGCGCGCCCAACAGCAACGGCACGCGAAGCGCGAAGCGGCGCGCCAAGCCCTGCGCTGACGGCGCCGTCACATCGACTGCACGTCGTGCTCGATGGAAAGACGCACGAGCTCTCAATCGGCGACGGCGAGAAGGTGCTCGACGCCGCGCTCGAAGCGGGGCTGGACCTTCCCTACTCGTGCCGCGGCGGCGTCTGCTGCACCTGCCGCGCGCGGGTGCTGGAAGGCGAGGTCGAGATGGAGAAGAACTTCACGCTCGAGCAGTGGGAGATCGACAAAGGCTTCGTGCTCACCTGCCAGGCCCGGCCGCTGACGCCCACGCTGGTGGTGAGCTACGACGAGCGTTGATTCACATTGACCGGGAAGAGGACCCTGGGGCGCAAAAGCCGCTCGGGCCGCCGGTGCGAGGCAGTGCGGCGGCATAAGCGCTGTCCTCGTGGATGAACGAAACCGAACCGCGCTCTTTTCGGAAACTTCTCTCACTGGCAGGGGCCACTCGCTCCCGCATGCGGGAGCCACTTAGCGTGCACCGCCGTGTGCATCCGCCGCACATCGTTCTCAAGCAGCCACTCGGC
>JAQGMT010000300.1 GCA_028292185.1 Ramlibacter sp.
TGTATTGCAGCGGATCGGTGATGCGCCAGCGCACGTACCAGTCGATCACCATGCGCTGCTTTTCCAGCGTGAGCATCGGCTCGGTGTCGGGGCTGTCCAGCGTCAGCAGGCGCTTGTCGATGTACGAAACGTTCTGGAACGGCGGCGGCAGCTTGAAATTGAGCCCCGGCTCGGTGATGACGTCCTTGATCTGGCCCAGCGCGTAGACGACGCCGAACTGGCGCTGGTCCACCACGAAGAGCATCGAGCTGAGCAAGGCCAGCACCACCAGCCCCGTTGAAACGACGAATCCGATTCTGTTCATGCCAACCTTTTTCAACGCGTCTCGCGCTCGCGGCCGCGCCCGCTGTCGCGCGTGCGGGAATCGACGGCGCTTCCACTGGCCGAAGGCGCCGGCGCCACCGGCGCGGGCGAGCTCTCGGTGGCGGCCATGCCGCCTTGCGACACCTGCTGCATGATCTTGTCCAGCGGCAGGTACAGCAGGTTGGACCCCTGGCGCGAATCGACCAGGACCTTGGTCACGTTGGTGTAGATCTGCTGCATCGTCTCAATGTACAGCCGGTCCCGCGTGACCTGCGGCGCCCGCTGGTATTCCGTCAGCAGCGACTTGAACCGTTGCGCGTCACCCTGCGCCTGCGCAACGATGCGCGAGCGATAGCCCTCGGCCTCCTGCGTCAGGCGTGAAGCCGAACCCACCGCGCGGGGGATCACGTCGTTGGCATAGGCCTGCGCCTCGTTCTTGGCGCGCTCGCGCTCCTGGCCCGCCTTGAGCACGTCGTCGAAGGCGGCCTGCACCTGCTCGGGCGGGCGCACGCCGCCTTGCTGCAAGTTGATGCCCACCACTTCGATGCCCACCTTGTAGCGGTCCAGGATGTTCTGCATGAGCGTGCGCACGCGCGGGGCGATCTGGTCGCGCTCCTCGGCCAGCGCCGAGTCCATCCGCATCTTGCCCACCACTTCGCGCACCGCCGTTTCAGCGGCCTGCACCACCGACTCCGACGGATTCTTGCTCTCGAAGAGGTAAGCCCGCGCGTCGTTCAGGCGGTACTGCACCGCGAACTTGATTTCGACGATGTTCTCGTCTTCGGTCAACATGGCGGAATCGCGCAGGCCGGTGGCCTTGATCACGTTGTCGCGCCCGACGTCCACCGAGCGGATCTGCGTGACGAACACCAGCTCGTGGCGCTGGATCGGATAAGGCAGGCGCCAGTTGAAACCGGCGCCCACGGTGGACTTGTAGCGCCCGAATTGGGTGATGACCGCCTGCTGGCCTTCCTGCACGATGAAAAAGCCGGTGCCCAGCCAGATCAGCGCCACCACGGCCGCAACCAGACCCGCGCCGATGCCGGCGCTCTTCATGTCGGGCTGGAAGTTACCGCCACCGCCGCCGAAGCCGCCGTTGTCGCCGCCACCGCGCCGGCCCTTGCCGCCGAACAGGCCCCCCAGCTTGCGGTTGAAGTCGCGCCAAAGTTCGTCCAGGTCGGGCGGGCCTTTGTCGGGCCCGCGGCCGTTATCGGGCTTTTGCGGATCGGGCTTGTTGTTCTCCGACTGCTTTTCGTCGCCACGTCCCCAGCGCGGGTCGTTCAGGTTGAACATGCCCCTGACCCGCCCTTTCAGGCTGGCCCACCGCAGGCTGGCAAATGGAAGGTTCATGCGCTTGGATTTATTTGTTGTGGCAGCCGCATTGTGCCCAATCATTCGGACGTCACGTGAACTTGGGCGGGTTGGCCCGCCGGCGCACCGGCGGCCTGCTTGCGGCTTACCTCCTGGGCGAGCTGCCGGCGCAGTTCGGGGACGCCGGCCAAAGTGCGGGCGCTGACGAACAGGCGAGGCACCGCGGTGCCCTCCAGGTCGAAGAAATCCTTGCTTTGGCGCGGCTGCTGACTGGCGTCGATCGCATCGATCTTGTTGAACACCAGCACTTGCGGCACCTCCGCCGCGCCGATCTCGTGCAGCACGCGCTGCACCTCGGCGATCTGCTCCGGGTAGTCAGGATTGGCAGCGTCCACCACGTGCAGCAGCAGGTCGGCGTCGGCGGCCTCCTGCAAGGTGGCCTGGAACGCATCGATCAGGCCGTGCGGCAGGTCGCGGATGAAGCCGACGGTGTCGGACAGCGAAACCGATCGGCCCACCGCCCCGTTGGCGCCTTCGGCATCCGCCAGATACAGCTGGCGCGTCGTGGTGTCCAGCGTTGCGAACAGCTGGTCGGCGGCATACGCACGCGCCTTGACGAGCGCGTTGAACAGCGTCGACTTGCCGGCGTTGGTATAGCCCACCAGCGAGATGTTGAAGGTGTCGCGGCGTTCGCGCTGGCGGCGCTGCGTCTGGCGCTGGCGCTTGACCTTCTCCAGCCGCTCGCGGGTGCGCTTGATGGCGTCGCCGATCATCCGGCGGTCGAGTTCGATCTGCTTTTCGCCCGGGCCGCCGCGCACACCCGCGCCGCCGGTCTGGCGTTCCAGGTGCGACCAGCGCCGGACCAGGCGGGTGCTGACGTATTGCAGCCGCGCCAGCTCCACCTGCAACTTGCCCTCGTGGCTGCGCGCGCGCTGGCCGAAAATTTCGAGGATCAGAAGGGTGCGGTCGTTGACGGGCAGGTCGAGATGCCGTTCCAGATTGCGCTGCTGAGCCGGGCTGAGCGCCTGGTCGAACAGCACTTCCTGGGCGCCGAGTTCGAGCGCCATCGCCTTGATCTCGTCAGCCTTGCCTTTGCCGATGAACAGCGCGGCATCGGGCGCCTTGCGTTTGCAAGCGACACGGGCGACAGGCTGAAGGCCCGCGGTCTGCGCGAGCAGCCCGAGCTCTTCCAGGGCGCCGTCGAAATGGGGCAAGCCCAGGTCCACTCCCACGAGGATGGTGGGAACGGCTGGGCGATCAGTGGATTGGGACAACTGGGAGGGAAATCGCTATGAAGCGTCAGGTGGGACCGGCTTCGGTGTTTTCGGCCGCCTGGAAGTTCACGGCGCGCCCCGGCACGATGGTGGAGATCGCGTGCTTGTAGACCATCTGGGTCACCGTGTTGCGCAAGAGAACGACGTACTGGTCGAACGATTCGATCTGGCCCTGCAGCTTGATGCCGTTGACCAGGTAGATCGAGACCGGCACATGCTCGCGCCGCAAGGTGTTGAGGAATGGGTCTTGTAGAAGCTGCCCTTTGTTGCTCACGATATTCTCCGTGTTCCGCAGGTCGGAAACGATTATTGGAAACTCCACCTTACCACAGCAGCACCTTGCTGCAAGTAGGCTGACGGCCACAAGGCTCGTACTTGGCGGTGGGGCCGGCGTCTTCAAGGGCCGGGCCTTTTTTATTCCTTGTCGGAGTATGGATTCTTCGAGGTTTTCATCTCGATGCGCAGCGGCGTGCCCACCAGCTTGAATTCCTTGCGGAACCGCGCTTCGAGGAAGCGCTTGTAAGCGTCCGTCACATGCTCGAGCGAGTTGCCATGCACCACGATGACCGGCGGGTTCATCCCACCCTGGTGCGCGTAGCGCAGCTTCGGCCTGAACATGCCCGAGCGCTTGGGGGTCTGGAACGCCACAGCTTCCTGCAACAGCCGCGTCAGCACCGGCGTGGGCATCTTCACCATCGCGGAGCGATGCGCCTGGGCAATGGCCGTCCACACCGGGCCCAGCCCTTGCCGCTTCAACGCCGAGATGAAGTGCAGCGGTGCGAATTTCAGGAAGGCCAGCCGCGTCTCCAGCTGCCGCTGCAACTGCTGGCGCTGGTACTCGTCGACGGCGTCCCACTTGTTCAGCGCGATCACCACGGCGCGGCCGCTCTCCAGGATGTAGCCGGCGATGTGCGCGTCCTGCTCGGTGACGCCCTGGGTGGCGTCCAGCAGCAGCAGCACGACGTTGGCCGACTCGATGGCCTGCAGCGTCTTGACCACCGAGAACTTCTCGATGGCCTCGAACACCTTGCCGCGCCGGCGCAGTCCCGCCGTGTCGATCAGCTCGAATTTCTGTCCGCCCCGCTCGAAGGGCACTGAAATCGCATCGCGCGTGGTGCCGGGCAGGTCGAACGCGACGAGGCGCTCCTCGCCCAGCCAGGTGTTGATCAAGGTGGATTTGCCCACATTGGGCCGGCCGGCCACCGCGAGCTTGATCGCGCCGCTGTCCGCCGCCTCGCCCTCTTCTTCGGGCTCAGCCAGATGGAGCGGCTCGAATGCGGCCTCTATGAGGCTGCGGATGCCTTGGCCGTGCGCGGCCGAGATCGGGTGGATGTCGCCCAGCCCGAGTTCGTAGAACTCCGGCATCTGCACGGCATCGGTCATGCCTTCGGCCTTGTTCGCCGCCAGGATGGTGGGCTTGCCAAGTTTGCGCAGGTAATTGGCGATGTCGTGGTCTTGCGATGTGAGGCCGCCCCGCGCATCCACCACGAACACCACCGCGTCGGCTTCGGCGACAGCCTGGCGCGTCTGCTTGGCCATCTCCATGTAGATGCCGCTCTCGGCCTTCGGCTCGAACCCGCCGGTGTCGATGACGATAAATTCGAGCTTGCCCTGCCGCGCATTGCCGTAGTGCCGGTCGCGCGTGAGCCCGGCGAAGTCGGCCACGATGGCGTCGCGCGACTGGGTCAGCCGGTTGAACAGCGTGGACTTGCCGACGTTGGGCCGGCCCACCAGGGCCAGGACGGGTTTCATCTCACGAAAGCTTGGCCGACGCCGGCCTTGAGCGCCGCCGGGCCGCCCCAAGGCGCGAGGGCCCCCTTGGGGGGCAGCGCAGCGGCTTCAGCCGCAAGCGTGGGGGCCATTTCATTCCGGGGCGAAGGCGTAGATGCCGCCGTTGTGGGTGACCACGACCAGCGTATTGCCAACCACGACAGGAGCGCCGACTATGGCTGAACCATCGGTGGGTACCCGGTTGAGCAGCGAGCCGTCTTCGCGCGAAAGGAAATGCACCAGCCCCGTGCTCTCGCCGACGACCACCGAGCGGCCCAGCGCAAGCGGCGCGGTGAGACCGCGATGCCGCAGGCGCTCGGTGACCCAGGCGCGCTCGCCGTTCGCGCGGCGCCACGCCATCACCTTGCCATCGGCTTCGGTGCCGAAGACCAGGTTCTCGTCGCCCGCGAGGCCTTCCGCCCCGTTGGCCGGCTTGGTCCAGAGCACGCCGCCGCGCGCCGCGTCCACGCAGCCCACGGCCGCCTGGAACGCGCGGGAACACACCACGTCGCTGACCCGGCTGACACTGCCGACCAGATCGACCAGGCGCTCGACGTCGTTAATGCCGCGCGGCGTCGCCACCGGAGCTTCCCAGCGGACGCTGCCATTGAGCGGATTCAATCCCACCATGCGCCCCGCCAGACCGACCACCAGCGTGTCGCCCACCGCCAGCATCACACCGGATTGGCGCAGCACCAGGGGCTCGCCCGGGCGTTGCTGGGTCCACAGCTTGCGCCCGGACTGGCCGTCGAAGGCCGTCACGGCGCGATCGGCCGTCAATACGAAGACGCGCGCGCCGCCGACGAAAGGCGGCGTGTACGAGACGGCGCTCAGCTTCTGGCGCCACAGTTCATTGCCCGCCGCAATGGCGATGACGTCGTTCGTGCCGGTCACCACCGCGGCCAGCTTGCCGTCGCTGCCCACCCCCGCGGCGATCGGCGCCTTCACGTTGGTGCGCCAGAGGTCACGGCCGCTGGCGCCATCGATGGCTGCCACGGTGCCGTCGCTGCTGGCCACGCTCACGGTCGTGCCGTTCACGGCCACCGTCAGCGGGAAGTTCACCGCGCCCACGCGCGCCGTCCAGACCGGACGCACGGACATCAGCGCGGGATTGGCGGGAAGTTCGGCCGGCGTCGGCTTCTCCGAGCCGCGGCCGAAGAACGGCAGCGAGTCCAGGACGGAACAGCCCGCCAGGGCGAAGGCGCAACCCACCACCAAGGTGCGGGTTGCAATGCGGAATGCGGATGGCATCATGGTTTGGCGGCTCCGGCAGCGGCAGGCGCGGCGGCCGCAAGTTGCTTGGTATCGACCCCGAGCGCGGTGAGCTTGACCTCGACCAGCCGGCGGTACTCCGTGTTTTCGTCCAGCCCCTTGTAGGCCTGGGTGTATTCGGCCTGGGCCTGCGGCTTCTTGCCTTGCAGCTTGTACACATCGCCGCGCCGGTCGGCGGCGAGCGCCTCGAATTCCTTGGGGAATGGCCCGGACAGCTGCTTGAGCGCATCGTCGTAGGCCTTGGCCTGCACCAGGATACCGGCCAGGCGCAAGTGCGCGACCGCCTGGTAGCCCTCGTCGGAGGCCTTGTCGGCAACCCAGGCGAGCGCCGCCTTGGCGCCGTCCATGTTGCCCTTCTCTTGCAGGGTCTTGGCGGCCAGCAGGCCGGCCTGCTCGGCATAGGTGGTGCGGCCGAACTTGTCCTTCATGTCGGAGAACGCCCGCTCGACGCGAGTGGTGTCGCCGGCTTGCGCCGCGCGCTCGACCTCGTCGTACATGGTCGCGGCCTGGGTCGACTGCGTGCGTTCCCAATACTGCCAGCCATTCCAGGCGGCGATGGCGCCGAGCACCGCGATCATCACCCAGGTGATGAGATTGCCGTACTCGTTCCAGAAGTGCTTGATGTCCGCAAGCTGCTCCTGTTCTTCGAGGTCGAGGTGTTTTGCCATCTTTTGATTATTCCGGTCGGGAGCCTGCGATTGTAGTGAGCCCCGAGCGCCGGCCGCGCCAGGAACGTGCCGCTAGGCCTTCAGCGATGCGCCCCAGGCGTCAACCTGGTCCAGCGGGCGCTGCACTTGCGCGCCGCTGCCATCGCGCAGCGACTTGACGGTGACCGCGCCTTGCGCGAGTTCGTCGCCTCCGAAGACCAGCGCATAGCGGGCGCCGCTCGCGTCGGCCCGCTTGAACTGCGATTTCATGCTGCCCATGCCCTCGCCCGAGCTCGCATGCATCTGCACGCTGACCCCGGCCGCGCGTAACGTTTGGAGGCTGCGCAGCACCACCGGCATCGCAGTGGCGTCCGGCACGATCGCGTACGCGTCGGGCGCAGCGGCCGGGATCGGCGCCCCACTCGCTTTCACGAGTTCAAGCACCCGCTCGACGCCGAGCGCCCAACCCACCGCGGGCGCCGGCTTGCCGCCGATCTGCTCGATCAGGTAGTCGTAGCGCCCGCCCGCGCAGATGGTGCCTTGCGCGCCCAGGCTGTCGGTGATGAACTCGAAGACGCTGAGGTTGTAGTAGTCCATGCCGCGCACCAGGCGCGGGTTGATGCGATACGCGATGCCGTTGGCGTCGAGCATCGCGCGCAAGCCGTTGAAATGCGCCAGCGAGGCTTCGCCCAGGAAGTCGATCAGCTTGGGCGCGGCGTCCACCAGCGCCTGCATCGCAGGATTCTTGGTGTCCAGGATGCGCAAGGGATTGCTGTGCAAGCGGCGCTTGGCTTCCTCGTCCAGCACCGATGCGTTTTTCTCGAGATAGGCGATCAGTTCGGCGCGATGCTGCTTGCGCTCCTCCGGCTGGCCCAGGCTGTTGATTTCCAGCCGCACGCCTTGCAGGCCGAGTTCCTTCCACAGCGCGTCCGCCAGCAGGATGATCTCGGCATCGACATCCGGGCCGCCGAAGCCCAGCGCTTCGGCGCCGATCTGGTGAAACTGGCGATAGCGCCCGCGCTGCGGCCGCTCGTGCCGGAACATCGGTCCCATGTAATACAGGCGCTTGCCGCCGTCGTACAGCAGCGAGTGCTCGGCCACCGCGCGCACCACACCGGCGGTGTTCTCGGGCCGCAGCGTGAGTTGCTCGCCATTGAGCCGGTCCTCGAAGGAGTACATCTCCTTCTCGACGATGTCGGTGACTTCGCCCAGGCTGCGCACGAACAATGGCGTGGGTTCGACGATGGGTGTGCGGATGTTGCGGTAGGCGTAGCGCGTCATGAGCGAGCGCACCTTGTCCTCCAGCCACTCCCAAGCCGCCGAGTCGGGCGGCAGGATGTCGTTCATGCCCTTGACGGCGGCCAGGCTGCCGGCCTTGGCGGGTTTCTCGGCCATTGCTTCTTCTTCGGTTCTTGTCGCTTCAGGCGTGTTCGGCGAGCTGCTGGCCGAAACGCTTTTCGATGTAGTTCTCCACCAGTTGATGGAACTCGTTGGCAATGTTATCGCCGCGCAGCGTCAGCGCTTTTTGCCCGTCGATGAACACCGGCGCGGCCGGCGCTTCGCCGGTGCCCGGCAGGCTGATGCCGATGTCGGCGTGCTTGCTCTCGCCCGGGCCGTTGACGATGCAGCCCATCACGGCCACTTTCATCTTCTCGACGCCGGGATATTTCTTGCGCCAGACCGGCATCTGCGCGCGCAGGTAATCGTCGATCTGCTTGGCCAGTTCCTGGAATGTGGTGCTGGTGGTGCGGCCGCAACCCGGGCACGCGGTGACGCTAGGCACGAAGCTGCGCATCCCGAGCGACTGCAGGATTTCCGAGGCGATCACCACTTCCTGGTTGCGCGATTCGCCGGGCTGCGGGGTCAAGGAGACGCGGATGGTGTCGCCGATGCCTTCCTGCAGCAGGATGCCCAAGGCGACGCTGGAAGCCACCGTTCCTTTGGTGGCCATGCCCGCTTCCGTGAGGCCCAGGTGCAGCGCGTAGTCGCAGCGCTTCGCCAGCTCGCGGTACACCGAGATCAGGTCTTGCACGCCGCTCACCTTGCACGACAGGATCACCTGGTCGCCGTTCATGCCCATGCGCTCGGCCAGCTTCGCCGACTCGATGGCCGAAGTGATGAGCGCCTCGTACATCACCGACCTGGCATCCCAGGGCTCGGCGCGCGCGCTGTTCACGTCCATCAGCTCCGAAAGCAGCTCCTGGTCGAGGCTGCCCCAGTTGACGCCGATGCGCACCGGCTTGTCCCATTTCAAGGCCGCCTCGATCATCTGGCCGAACTGGCGGTCGTGCTTGTCGCCCTTGCCGACGTTGCCGGGATTGATGCGGTACTTGGACAGTGCTTGCGCGCAATCCGGATAGTCGGTGAGCAAACGGTGGCCGTTGTAGTGAAAGTCGCCCACCAGCGGCACGTCGATGCCCATGCGATCGAGCTGCTCGCGGATGTAAGGCACCTGCGCCGCGGCCTCGGGCGTGTTGACGGTGATGCGCACCAGCTCCGAACCCGCGATCGCGAGTTCCTTCACCTGGATGGCGGTGCCGATGGCGTCCTGCGTGTCGGTGTTGGTCATCGACTGGATGCGCACCGGTGCGTCGCCGCCGATGGTGACCACGCGCGAGCCCCACACCGCGCGCGCCTGGCGCGAGCGGCGCGCCTTGGGCGCCGCGGGT
>JAQGMT010000308.1 GCA_028292185.1 Ramlibacter sp.
CCACCGATTGGAGGCCGCCGCGAACGATCTCCGCCATGTACGCTGCCGCGAACAGCGTGATGCCGACGATGACCCGCACCAGGACATCGGGCGAGTGGCCGGCCGGCATGAACAGCGGAAACATGAATGACGCCATGAACAGCACCGAGATCAGGGGCACACCGCGCACCAGTTCGACGTACGCGGTGCATAAGGTCCGCAGCGCCGGCATGGTGCTGCGGCGGCCCAGTGCGACCAGGATGGCGAGTGGAAACGCGAGCACCAGCGAGCCCACCGTCAACATCACCGTCAGCGGCAAACCGCCCCACAGGTCGGTGGTCACATGCGACAAGCCGGCGCCACCGCCCATCAGCCACAGGTATAAAACCACCACCGCCGTCCATAGCAGTCCGAGCCAGGGACGCCAGGTGCGGCGGCTGCAGCTCGCCACGACCAAGGCCAGCAAGAGGGCGGTCGCGGTGACCGGCCGCCATCCCTCGCCCGCGGGGTAGCGGCCCAACAAGATGAGGTGAGCCTTTTCCGCGACGACGCCCCAGCAGGCGCCGGCACCGCGGGCAGCCTGGCACTGGTTGGCGTCCGCACGCCAGACCGCGTGCACCACGCCCCATCCAAGGACGGCAGCCGCGGCCCATGCCAGCAGGGTCGCGCAAAGCACAGTCGCCAGGGTGCTGACCGGACCCGAGAACAAGTTCTCGCGCAACCATTTCGCCGGGTTCGAGCGGCCTCTTGGCCGCGGGCGCGTGTCGATGAAGGACATGGAGGCAGTCAATGGGTCAGCCTCCGGTGATCGCGGCGCCGCGGTTCACGCGATTCATCAGCAGCGCGATCACCAGCGATACGGCCAGGTACACGGCCATGACGAGCGTGATGCACTCCACGGCACGCCCGGTCTGGTTCAGCGACGTGTTGGCGATCGACACCAGGTCGGGGTATCCCACGGCGACGCCCAGCGAGGAATTCTTCAGCAGGTTCAGATACTGGCCGGTGAGCGGCGGAACGATCACCCGCAATGCCTGCGGCAGCACGACCAGGCGCATCGTGCGCCGGCGCGGCAGGCCGAGCGCGGACGCGGCTTCGATCTGGCCGCGTGGCACCGCGGCAATGCCGGCACGCACGATCTCGGCGACGAACGCGGACGTGTAGAGCGAGAGCCCCAGCAGCACCGTGATGAACTCCGGAGAGAACGTCGTCGCGTCCGCGCCCGGGCCGAACGTCACGCCGTTTTTGCTGACGGACACCCATCCGGCGATCGTCGCGGGGTCGTCGATGGCCGGCAGGAACTGCGTCAGCACCAGGTACCACGCCAGCAGTTGCAGCAGAAGCGGAATGTTGCGGAACAATTCCACGTACCCATAGCACAAGGCGCGCACGATCGCGTTGACGGAAAAGCGGCCGATACCCAGCAGCGTGCCCAGCAGCGTGCAAATCAGGATCCCGGCTGCGGCGACTTTCAAGGTGTTGCCCAGCCCCGCAAGGAAGGCCTGCCAATAAGCATCGGTGGACTGATACGGCAGCCAGCTTTCTCCGATCTCGAATCCGGCGGGGCTCAGCAGAAAACCGAAGCCGCCCTGGATGCCGCGCGCCCGCATGTTCTGCAGCGTCGTGCTCGCCAGCCACCACACAAGCAACGCCACCACCGCGACGGCCAAGATTTGATAGAAGAGGCTGCGCCGGCGTGCGGCTGCTGATGGCGCCGTGCTGCGGCCGGAAGGAGGCGGGCGTGGCGCGATGGCCATCAGCGCACCGGCGGCGCGTACTGCAGGCCGCCCTTGGACCACAGATTGTTCATACCGCGCGGCAGGCCCAGGGGACTCTTGGGCCCGACGTTGCGCTCGAAGATCTCGCCGTAGTTGCCGGTGGCCTGGACGGCCCGGGCGAGCCATTGCTTGTCCAGCCCCAGCAGCCGGCCAGTGTCTTCCGTGGTGCCCAGCAGCCGCCCAATCGATGGGTCCTGGCTGTCACGCTGCAAGCCGGCCACATTGGCTTGCGTGATCCCGTATTCCTCGGCCTCGATCAGCCCGAACAGCACCCAGCGCGCGATGGCAAAAAATTCCTCGTCGCCGCGCCGCACCGCGGGACCCAGCGGCTCCTTGGAGATCAGTTCCGGCAGCACGACATGGTCCATGGGATTCCTCGCCTGCTTGCTGCGCACCGAGGCCAGCGCCGAAGCGTCCGTGGTGTAGGCCTGGCAGCGCCCGGAGAAATAGGCCGCGTTGGCCGCTTCGAATTTCTCGAACACGACGGTCTTGAGATTCAGCTGGTTCGCGCGCGAGAAGTCGCTGAGGTTTTTTTCGGTCGTGGTTCCGGACTGCACGCACACCGTGGCGTTCTTCAGTTGCTTGGCGCTGTTGACCCTGCTCTTGGCCGGCACCATGAATGCCTGGCCGTCGTAGTAGGTGATGCCGACAAAGGTCAGTCCGAGCGAAGCGTCGCGCGTCAGCGTCCATGTGGTGTTGCGCGACAGGATGTCGATCTCGCCCGATTGCAGCGCGGCGAAACGCTGCTGCGAGACCAGCGGCACCCATTTCACCTTGCCTGCATCGCCCAGGAGGGTGGCCGCGACGGCGCGGCAGAAATCGACGTCGAGCCCCGACCACTTGCCCGCGCTGTCCGCCTGCGAGAAGCCCGCCACGCCGCTGCTCACGCCGCAGACCAGCTGGCCGCGCGCCTTGATCGCATCCAGCGTCTTGCCCGCCTGCGCCGGCGGCATCAACAAAGCGCAGGCGCCGGCCAGCGCCAGCCAGTTCCTCGCCATTGTTTTTCTCATGTTCGCTCCACGACTTCACCCGAATGTAAAGGCTTGGCGCGGGCGGCGCTCAATCCCCGGCGACGATCCCCTCGCGGCGCGGATCGGTCCCGCTGAAAAAACCCGTGGCCGTGCGCGTGATGCCTTGCAAGCCGGTGGGTACTCGCACCTTGGAGATCGTGTGGCCTCGGTCGCGCAGGAACTGCAGCGTGCTGTCCGGGAATCCCGACTCCTCCATCAGCAGCGCGCCTTCGCCGAAGTTGCCGAAGTTGGGCAGCGAGATCGCGCGCTGGATGTCGAGTCCCCAATCGAAGACGCCGTACAAGGTCTTGGCGGTGGAGTGAATGATCATGGTGCCGCCGGAACTGCCGAGGCTCATCAGGAGCTCGCCGCTGCGCTTGTCGAACACGAGCGTGGGCGCCATTGCGGAGCGGGGGCGCTTGCCCGGCTGCACGCGATTGGCGACGGGCCGCCCGGCTTGATCGGCCGGCTCGAAACTGAAATCGCTGAGCTCGTTGTTCAAGAGGAATCCGCCGGCAAGCCCGCGGCCTCGATTGACCATCTGGCGCGATCCGAATGCGTTCTCGATGGTGGTGGTCATGGCCAGCGCATTGCCCTGCGCATCGACGATGGAAATGTGCGAGGTGCCGTGCTCTTCTTGCAGTGCCATCGGTGCGAGGCCGACCCCGGCACCGCCGGGCTGGCCGGCGGTTGCCAGCGGCATCCGCGACGGACCGACCAGACGTGCACGCTGTTGCAGGTAGGCCGCAGCGAGGAGGCTGGTCCACGCGCCTGCAGGAGGTGCAACGAAGTCGGGGTCGGCGACGTAGAGAGCGCGATCGGCGAACGCCAGGCGCGAGGCCTCGGCATAAAGATGCAGCCACTGCGGCCCCGGCACACCATCGTCCAGCGGCAGCCGCCGGGCGTTGGTGTTCGAGAGGATGCCGAGGATCTGCCCGATCGCGATGGTGCCCGAGCTTGGCGGCGGCATGCCGCACACGCGGTACTCGCGCGCGGGCGCGGCGTAGTCGAAGCAAAGCGGCTCGCGCTGAAGCGGCTTGTAGTTCGCGAGGTCGGCCAAGGCGAGGCGTCCCGGGTTGGTGGGATGCTTGCGAACCTTGTCGACAATGGCCTGTGCCACCTCGCCTTCAGTCAGCGCCTTCGCGCCCTGCGTTGCGATCAGGCGCAGCACGGCCGCGAGTTCGGGATTGCGAAGCAGGTGACCGACGGGCCAGGGCCGGCCCTGGGCATCGTGAAAATAAGCGGCCGAGACTGGATCGGACTTCAGGTCGTTGTCGGACACCAGCAAGGCGTGTAGCCGCGGGCTCATCGCAAAGCCGGATTCCGCCAGCGCAATGGCCGGTTCGAACAAGCGCGCCCAGGGCAGCCGCCCGTGCAGGCGGTGCACCTGCTCCAGCATGGCCACCGCGCCGGGCACACCCACGGCGCGGCCGCCGACAATGGCTTGACGGAACGGCAGAGGCTTGCCGTCTGGTCCGAGGAAAAGTTTCTCGTCGGCCGCAGCCGGCGCCGTTTCACGGCCGTCGAACGCCTGCGTGCGCTGGCCGTCATAGTGCATCAGGAATGCGCCGCCGCCGAGGCCGCTGGACTGCGGCTCGACCAGGGCCAGCACCATCTGCATCGCCACGGCCGCGTCCACGGCGCTACCGCCTTGCTTGATGATGGTGTAGCCGGCTTGCACCGCGATCGGGTTGGCCGCGGCGACGGCGAAATGCCGCGTCGTCCAACCCGGCTTGTCGACCCAACCCGATGCCGCTTCGGGTTGCAGCGGGGCGGGCGCTTGCAGCGGGGCGGCCGCTGGCCCAATGCCGCTGCCCGCGCATGCCAGCAGCGTCGTCAGCAGGGCGCAGGCCAGCAGTGGCCGGGCGCTGCCCCAAGCGCGTGGGCCCGGCATCAGCGGCATCGCGCAGCGATCAGCGCGGTGCCAATCGGATTGCGCCGTCCAGGCGGATCACCTCGCCGTTGAGCATCTCGTTTTCGAAGATGTGGCGTGCCAGCTTGGCGTAATCCTCGGGCGTCCCCAGGCGGGAAGGGAAGGGCACGCTGGCGGCCAGCGCCTCGCGCACTTCCTTGGGCATGCCGAACAGCATGGGCGTGCCGAAGATGCCGGGCGCGATGGTCATGTTGCGGATGCCGTTGCGCGCCAGGTCGCGCGCGATCGGCAGCGTCATGCCGACCACGCCGCCCTTGGAGGCGCTGTACGCCGCCTGGCCGATCTGGCCGTCGTAGGCTGCGACCGAGGCGGTGGAGATCAGGCAGCCGCGCTCCCCGGTGGACTCCGGCTCATTCTTGCTCATCGCCTCGGCGGCGAGCCGGATCATGTTGAAGCTGCCCACCAGGTTGACCATGATGGTGTTGCTGAACACGCCCAGGTTGTGGGCGCCGCTCTTGCCGACCGTTTTTTCCGCCGGGGCGATG
>JAQGMT010000325.1 GCA_028292185.1 Ramlibacter sp.
GCCTTCACGATGGGCGTCAGCAGCGACAGCAGCTCGTCGCTGTCCTTGCGCACCTTCTCGTCGGGGTGGTAGTGCGCCTTGTCCAGCAACACCGTGCAGAAGATCGCCAACGCGCGGCCGCCTTCGGCATACGCCTTGGCCGTGAGCAGCATCTTGCGCACGTCGGGATGCACGATGATCGGGTCGGCCGGCTTGTCCTTGGCCTTGGTCCCGGACAGCGAGCGCATCTGGAGGCGCTCTTTCGCGTACGCCAGCGCGTTCTGGTACGCCACTTCGGTCAGGCCCAGCGACTGGTTGCCCACGCCCAGGCGCGCCGCGTTCATCATCACGAACATGGCCTGCATGCCCTTGTTCGGCTGGCCCACCAGCCAGCCGCGCGCGCCGTCGATGACGATTTGCGCGGTGGCGTTGCCGTGGATGCCCATCTTGTGTTCCAGCCCGCCGCAGTAGATGGCGTTGCGCTCTCCCACGGTGCCGTCCTTGTTGACCAGGAACTTCGGAACGATGAACAGGCTGACGCCTTTGATGCCGGCAGGCGCGTCGGGCAAGCGGGCCAGCACCAGGTGGATGATGTTCTGCGCCAGGTCGTGCTCGCCGGCGCTGATGAAGATCTTGTTGCCGGTGATGAGGTAGCTGCCGTCGGCCTGCGGCTGCGCCTTGGTGCGCATCAAGCCCAGGTCGGTGCCGCAATGCGCTTCGGTCAGGCACATGGTGCCGGTCCACTCGCCGCTGGTCATCTTGGGCAGGTAGGTCTGCTTCTGCTCGTCGGTCCCGTGCGTGCTGAGCGCCGCATACGCACCGTGCGTCAGGCCCGGGTACATCGTCCAGGCCTGGTTGGCGCTATTGAGCATTTCATAGAAGCACTGGTTCAGCACCAGCGGCAGGCCCTGCCCGCCGTACGCCGGATCGCAACTGAGCGCGGGCCAGCCGGCCTCCACGTATTGCGCATAGGCTTGTTTGAAGCCCTTGGGCGTGGTGACTTCGTGCGTGGCCGGGTCGAGCTTGCAGCCTTCGGCATCGCCCGTCATGTTCAGCGGAAAGGTCACCTCCGCGGCAAATTTGCCTGCCTCTTCCAGCACCGCGTCCATGGTCTCGGCGTCGGCTTCTGCATAGCGGGGAATCGCCTTGAATTCGTCGGTGACTTTCAGCACTTCGTGCATCACGAAGCGCATGTCGCGCAAGGGCGGCGTGTAGGTGGGCATGAGGATCAGTCCTTTGCTTGTCGGGGGGAACGGGTGGGTTTGGCGGGGCGAGCGCCGGGCGCCTTGGCGCCGTAGAACTTCAGGATGTGGTCGAAGCCGGCGTTGGCGCGCGCCACCGATCCGGGATTTTTCAGGAAGCGCGCTTCATAGTGCAGCGCCAGGACCAGGCCGTGGATCTCGAAGGCCAGCTGTTGCTCGTCGATGTCCGCGCGCAGGTGGCCCTCTTCCTTCGCTTGTATGACAGCGCGATGCATCGCTTCGAGCCAGGACTTCACCGATCCCATCAGCGCGTCGCGCACCGGTCCGGGCCGGTCGTCGAATTCGACCGCGCCGCTGATGTACAGGCAGCCGGAATCGATCTCGAGCGAGGTGCGCTTCATCCAGTTGCTGAACAGCGCACGCAGCCGCGGCAGGCCGCGCGCCTCCTTCATCGCCGGATAGAACACTTCTTCCTCGAAGCGGCGGTGGTATTCGCGCACCACCGAGATCTGCAACTCCTCGCGCGAGCCGAAGTGCGCGAAGACGCCCGACTTGCTCATTTGCGCGACCTCGGCCAGCGCGCCAATCGAAAGCCCTTCGATGCCAATTTGCGTGGCCAAGCCCAGCGCGGCCTCGACGATGGCAGCTTTGGTCTGCTGCCCTTTTTGCAGGGCCCGGCCTTCGCGCGGCGGCCCCGGCGGCTTCAGTGGCAAAGAGGTGACGGACATCGTGGCGGGAATAAAACGAACGATCGTGCTATTTTGCCCGAACGGCAAGCTTCGGGGAAGTGGCATTTCGCATTCCAGGCAGATGCATGGAGAATACCGATAAGGTAAGCAAATGTTTGGATTTATAAAACGATGGCTGGCGCCCGCGCCGCCGCCAGCACCCCCGCAACGCAGGCGCGCCCCTGCGCGGCGCCGATCGACGTCCGCCGCGCCGCTGGTCTCGGAGCCCGGACCGCTGCCGGAGATGGTCGAAGGCAACCAGGAAAGCGATTGGGCTTTGTGGGAGGACTCCAAGACCGCACTCGACAGCCAGATGCAGGGACTGGGGCGAGCCAGCGGCTACGGAAAGCTGGGAGCCAGCCACTACGACACCGTGCCCAGCGAGCTCGGTGATGTTGGGGACAGCCTGTACGGGGACATCGATGCGTTCGGCAGCGTCCGCAAGCGAGACCGCTAGGGTTGGAGTTACCATCGCTGCTTGACCCTCCACTGTCCGGAGAGAAGCAGTTCGTGCACGCTGAAATCCAATTCACCCTGAACGGGCGCGCCTCCTCGGTGCGCACCGACCCGCAGCAAAGCCTGCTCGATGTGCTGCGCAACACCCTTGGCCTGAAGGCCGCCCGCGCCGGCTGCAACCTGGGGCAATGCGGCGCCTGCAAGGTGCTGCTCGGCGACCACGCCGTCGCCTCGTGCGACACACCCATGTGGTCGGTGGCCGGCAAAGAGGTGACCACGGTGGAGGGCCTGGGCTCCCCGGAAGCGCCGCATCCGCTGCAAACCGCCTTCATCGAGGAGCAAGCGATGCAGTGCGGCTATTGCACCAGCGGATTGCTGATGAGCGCGGCCGCCCTCCTCAAGCGCAACGCGCATCCCTCGGAGCCGGAGATCCGGCAGGCCCTCGACGAGAACTTGTGCCGCTGCGGCGTGCACAACCGCGTGGTGCGTGCCGTGCGCAAGGCGTCCTCATGAACATGCCGGTGCTGCCCGCGGGCCTGGCCACGCATCCGCGCCTGGGCCAATGGCTGGAGATCGGCCCGGACGGGCTGGTGCGCGCTTATTCGGGCAAGGTCGAACTCGGCCAGGGCATCGCGCACGCGTTGCGGCTGATCGTCGCCGAAGAATTGCAGCTGGAGCCGGCCCAGGTGGTGATGGTGCGCGCCAGCACCGCCACCAGCCCGGACGAGGCCATCACCTCCGGCAGCCTCTCCATCCAGCACTCCGGCGCCGCCCTGCGCTGTGCCGCCGCGCACATGCGCGAGGTGTGCCGCAGCCGCTTTGCGCAGCAGCAGCGGGTGGCGGCCGAGGCGGTGAAGATCGACAACGGCGTTTTCTTCCTCGAAGGGGGCAGCGCGCGCGCCCGCTACGCCGAACTGCTGGATGCGGCCCTGCTGGCCGCGCCCGTCGAAGCCTTGCATGCGCGAGCCGGCGGCTCGGCGTTCGCCTTTGTCGGCGAGCGCAGGGCCGACATCGCGCAGAAGGTGTTCGGCCAGTTCGAGTACCTCCAGGACCGCGTCTTGCCCGGCATGTGCTTCGGCCAGGTGTTTCGCCCGGCGACGATGCTGGCGCAGGTGAACGAACCCGTCGCGGCGCGGCTGGTGCAGGAACTGGCGCAGCTGCAGGACGTGATCAAGGT
The DNA here is from genome assembly GCA_028292185.1 of Ramlibacter sp. Taxonomy (GTDB): domain Bacteria; phylum Pseudomonadota; class Gammaproteobacteria; order Burkholderiales; family Burkholderiaceae_C; genus Ramlibacter. Next base: position 3,543 of record JAQGMT010000325.1, read on the forward strand.
GACGCGCGACGGACTTCTTATCGGCGTCCTCGCCGAGTCGGAGTACGCACTGGCCAAGGCCGCCAAGAAAGTGGAAGCCGCGGACCTGTGGCACGGCAGCGTCGAAGCACCTCGCCCCGGAGCTGTCGGCGCGTGGCTCAAGGCCCAGCCGCTGGAGACCAGCGTGATCCTGGACCAGCAGCCGCAATCGGCCAAGAGCGCGCCAACGCAAACCTTCCGCGCCGAATTCGAGCGGCCCTACCTGCAGCACGCGTCGATCGGTTTGTCTTGCGCCATCGCGCAATGGAACGACGGCGCGCTGCAAATCTGGACCCACAGCCAAGGCATCTTCAATTTGCGGCGCGACCTGGCCCTCGCCTTCGCACGGCCGCTGGAGTCCGTCACCGTGTCGCATTGGGAAGGCGCCGGATGCTACGGCCACAACGGCGCGGACGATGTGGCGTTCGACGCGGCCTGGCTGGCGCAGCAAGCGGGCGGACGGCCGCTGAGAATCCAATGGACACGGCATGCCGAGATGGCCCACTCACCGCTGGGCGCGGCGATGACCGTCTCGGTCGAAGCGGCGGTGGACGAGAGCGGCCGGCTGGTGTCATGGCAGCAGGAGGTCTGGGGACAGGGCCACGGCACGCGTCCTGGGCGCGACGACACGCCGGCGTTGCTCGGCGCATGGCAGACGGCGAACGCCACGCCGGTGATCATGGCCGTCAACCAGCCACCCACCG
>JAQGMT010000338.1 GCA_028292185.1 Ramlibacter sp.
TCTTCCTGTTCGAGAAATGGATTGGTGTCCACTGCATCGCGCACCACTTGCGCGAAATCCTGCGATGACATCTGCAGCAGGCGCACGGCGCGCTGCAATCGGGGAGACATCGTGGTTTGAAGCGCGGTGACGGCTTGCAAGCTGAGCGAACTCATCAATCTTCCTTGGGCGGGCCGCAGTGCGGCGGGTTGGGCGTTCCTGCGATGCAATGACTGTGCCGAGGCGGGCCCTCGGCGGCAGCTGTCACAACTGGAGACCCGGGTAACCGCGTCTGGTTCCTCGATGACGCGACAGCGTGCGGCATTCACGTCTTTCAAACGCCGGCGCGCCATTCGCAAGCTCAGCGCGCAGCCTTCGCGGACCTGCCGGGAGGCCAGCCGTGTACGAGTTGCCGTAAGACTGCCGGGTTTGCGCCGCAACCGTGCTCATCCGGCAGGTTACTTCCTGTAGCAGCGGCCCCCGTTTCCTGCGGCCGAGGTTAGGCTCTGTGCAGTTGTTCTGCTCCCGCCCCATGTCCCATATCGAGTCGCTCATTCGCCGCCTGGAAGGCGCGTGGCCGACGGCATCGCTGCGCACCTATATGGTCGCAGTGATCCTGTTGGCGACGCTGCCTATGGCCGCGTTTATGAGCTACCAGGTGCTGGCCGAGATGCGCAACCAGCAGGCACAGACGGAGGAGGATCTGGCGCGCTCGACCGCGGCGCTGGCGCAAACGGTGGAACGCGAGCTGACCTCGTCTTTCGATGCGCTGACGGTGCTTTCGCAATCGGAGCTGTTCCAGGCCAACCGCATCACGTCCCTCGGACGGCTGCTGCAGGGCCGGCCGCGCCGCGATTGGGACAGCGTCTTCGTGCTGGACGGCGCCGGCCGGCCAGTTCTCGACACCGCGGGCAGGACCGCCGCGGCGGAGCTCTCCGGTCCGCTGCGCGAGCTGCAGCGCGAGGCCGTGCGCACCGGCCGTCCCGCGGTCCTGATGTTGCCCGGCGCCTCCGCCTCCGGCGGCGGTGTTGCGGTTGGCCTGCCGGTGATGCAGGGCGGGCAGCCGCACTACCTGCTCGGTGCGCGCATGGGTGAGGCCGTGTGGCAACGACTGGCGCATTCCGCCAGCACGCCCAAGGACGCGCACGCCAGTATTTTCGATGCGCAGCAGCGCCTGGTTGCCGATTCGCTCGGCATCGCCGTTGCGGGCAGCACATTGCCCGGCGAAGCGGCCGTCGCGATGCGCGAGCAATCCACGGGCGTCCAGCGCACCGGCGACATGGACGGGCGGATCGTCTACGGCGCCTGGCACCCGATCGCCGTGGCCGGCTGGCACGCGCGGGTGGCCGTGCCCGCCGGGCCGATCGATGCCAGGCAGCAAAAAACTTTGATGGGCGCCCTCTCGACCATAGGCGCGAGCTTGCTGCTGGGCCTGCTGCTGGCGTCGCTGGCGGCCCGTCGCGTCACCACCCCGCTGCGCTATCTCGCCGCCGCCGGGCCCGGCAAGTTGCCGGGCCGCGTGGCGGTGCGCGAGATCGCCGCCTTGCGCGACGCGCTGCTGCGCGCGCAGGGTCACGACGGCCAAGCCCGCGAGTCATTGCGCGCGAAGGCCCAGGAGCTCCAAGCGCTCTTCAACAGCAGCCCGGTGCCGATGGCTTTCGCGCAGGACACCGAGTGCCGCGACGTGTTGCAGAACGCCGCGATGGATGACCTGATGGGCCGTCCCGAAAGCGACCGCGACGGCAAGCTGCGCGTGCTGCATCGGGGGGAACTGCTTGCGCCGCCCGAGCAGCCCCTGCAGCGGGCTGCGGCGTGCGGGGAGAGCATCTGCGGGATGGAGCTGGAGATCGTCCGCGACGCGCGCCCTTCCGCGTTCGTGATCGTCAGCGCCGTGCCCCTGGACGGCCCCGAGGGCCGCCCGCGCGGCGCGATCGCGGCGATGGTGGACATCACGCAGCGCAAGCGCATCGAGCAGCGCCTGCTGGCGACCGACCGCCAGTTGCGCGAAAGCCAGCGGCTGATGGAACTTGCGCAAGAAGCCGGCCGGGTCGGCTTCTTCCACTACGACTTCGCTGGTGACCGGCTGACATGGACGCCCGGCCAGTGCAAGCTGTTCGCGGTGACGGAGTTGCGCGACGGGGTGCTGCGCGACTGGTTCGAGCGCATCGCGCCGCAAGACAGCGACCGGGTGGAGCGGGAGTTCTGGACCGCGTGCGCGCTGCGCCGCGAAAAGGAGACGGTCGAATATCGCGTCGCGCAGCCCGGCGCCGGCGTGCGCTGGCTGTCCAGCCGCTTGATGCTGCATTACGACGCGGAAGGCCGCGCCTCGGAGCTGACCGGCATCACCCTCGACATCACCGAACACAAGGAGCTGGAACTCGAGCGGGCCCAATTAACCGAGCATGCGGTGGCAGCGCGGCGCGAAGCCGAGGCGGCGAGCCGCGCGAAGGATGAATTCCTCACCATGCTCAGCCACGAGTTGCGCAATCCGCTGGGCGCCATCTCCGCCGCGATCGACGTGCTGGAAGCGGCCGACCCGACCAGCCGCACCGGGGCCGAGGCACGCTCGATCATCGCGCGCCAGACCCGCAACCTGGCGCACATGATGAACGACCTGCTCGACGTGGGCCGGGTCATCGCCGGCAAGATCCTGCTGGCCCGCCAGCCGGTGAACCTCGCGGCGGTGGTGCATCGGGTGGACGAAACGCTGGCGATCACCGGAGAGGCCAGGGGCCACCAGCTGAAGCTGCGGCTGGACGAGGTCTGGGTGGACGGCGACGCGGTGCGCATCGAACAGGTGGTGACCAACCTGGTAACCAATGCCATCAAGTACACGCCGGCCGGGCGGATGATCGAAGTGCACGCGGGCGGCGATGGGACGACGGCTGTACTCGAGGTGAAAGACGCCGGGATGGGCATTCCGGTGGCCTTGTTGCCGCATATCTTCGACCTGTTCGTGCAGGGCCAGCGCACGCTCGACCGGCGCGGCGGCGGCCTGGGCATCGGGCTGACACTGGTGCGCGCGCTGGTGCAATTGCACGGCGGCAGCGTGGGCGTGGAAAGCTCCGACGAGGGCAGCCGCTTCATCGTGCGCATTCCGCAGATCGCGGCGCCGGTGCTGCAGGAGGGCGACACGCTGCCGCCTTCGCGCCGGCGCAACGTGCTGGTGGTGGAGGACAACACCGACGTGCTGGCCGCGCTGCGCTCCAAGCTCGAACTTGACGGCCACACGGTCAGCACGGCGGTGGATGGCATTGAGGGCCTCAGCCGCCTGCTGGCGCAAAAGCCCGAGATCTCCATCGTCGATATCGGGCTGCCCGGCCTGACGGGGTTCGAGCTGGCGCGGCATGCGCGGGCTGCGGGATATGCCGGCCGGATGATCGCCTTGTCCGGCTACGGCGCCGAACGCGATGCACAGGAAGCGCTGGTGGCCGGGTTCGACGCGTATCTCGTCAAGCCGGTCGACCGCAACCAGCTGCGCGCCAGCCTCAGCGCCGACTGATAGAAAGCTTCACCTCGTGTTACAGCGATTTACTCCCCAACAACTGAATAATCGGCTGGGCCCTGCGCCCCGCCAACACAACTGGAGGAACAGAACATGAGCCATGCGCTGATCGTCGAGGACGATGCAGATTCCGCGCAGATGATGGCCGCGCTCGTTGGAGCTCAAGGATTTTCGGCCGCGACGGCCTGCTCGCTGCGCGATGCGCGCCGGCAGATGGCCATGCAGCAGCCCGACCTGGTGCTGCTCGACCTGCGGTTGCCGGACGGCAACGGCATGAGCTTGCTCGACGAGCAGAGCCTCATCGGCAACTCCGAAGTCGTGCTGATGACGGGCCACGCCAGCCTGGAAACCTCGATCCAGGCGCTGCGCTACGGCGCGGCCGACTACCTGATCAAACCCGTCAGCGCCAAGCAGCTGCAAAGCATCCTGTCGCGCGTGACGCGGCCCTCGGTGCTGCGTGCCGAAGTGGATACCTTGAACGAAGACCTGCAGCGCAGCGGGCGCTTCGGCCACCTGGTGGGCAAGTCCGAACCGATGAAGGGCATCTACGAGCAGATCGCGCGCGTGGCCGGCACGTCGGTCACCGTGTTCGTCGCCGGCGAGAGCGGCACCGGCAAGGAAGTGGTCGCGCGCACCGTGCACGACTTGAGCCGGCGCCGCGCCCGTCCTTTCCTGGCGGTGAACTGCGGCGCGATCTCGCCGAACCTGATCGAAAGCGAGATCTTCGGCCACGAGCGTGGCAGCTTTACCGGCGCCGAGCGCCAGCACCACGGCTTTTTCGAGCGCGCCCATGGCGGTACGCTGTTCCTGGACGAAGTGACCGAGATGCCGCCGGCCCTGCAAGTGAAGCTGCTGCGGGTGCTGGAGACCGGCACCTTCATGCGCGTCGGCTCGACCACGCCGCAGGAGACCGATGTGCGCGTGATTGCGGCGACCAACCGCGATCCGGCGCAAGCGCTCTCCAGCGGCGCGCTGCGTGAAGACCTGTATTACCGGTTGAATGTTTTCCCGATCGAGCTGCCGCCGCTGCGCGAGCGCCGCGAGGACGTGCCCTTGCTGGTGTCGCATTTCCTGCAGGAGATCGGGCAACGGGAAGGCGGTTTCAAGCGCGCCACGCCCGCAGCGCTTGAGCGGCTCACGCAGTACCGCTGGCCGGGCAACGTGCGCGAATTGCGCAACGTGCTGCAGCGGGCCTATGTGATGTCCGCCGGTGCGGAGATCACCGACCAATGGCTGCCGCGCGACGTACTCGCGCAACCGCTGCGCAGCGCGGACGCGGGCTCGCTCGAAGTGGCGGTGGGCACTCCGCTCGCTTCGATCGAGCGGCAAGTCATCCTTGCGACCCTGGAGCATTACGGCCACCAGAAGGAGCGCACCGCCGCGGCCCTGGGCGTCAGCCTGAAGACCCTGTACAACCGGCTGAAGGAATACGGGCTGTAAAGCCTCGCAAGCTCAGCGTCGCTTGCGGCAAGATTTACCGCCGAGCACGTGCGCAGGCTCGGCGCTAACGCTATAGCGCTAGAAACTGCCGGGCACGGACCTTGCCATAGGTGTTGGCTTCCCAACCAACTCCCTGAAAGGTCTCCACATGTCATTCCAAGATTCGACCAACCAACGCAACGAAAGCGGTTCCGGCACCCAACGCAGGAGCCTGCGTGGCTTCGCCGCGATGGACCCGCAGCGCCAGCGCGAAATCGCCAGCCTCGGTGGCCGCGCCGCGCACCAGAGCGGGCACGCCCACGAATTCACCAGCGAAGAAGCGCGTGCGGCGGGCCGCAAGCGCCATGCGCGCCAAGGCAGCCCCTCGGAGAAATAATCACCGCGGCGGCCGAGCAATGCGGCCACGCCAGCCGGCTGTAGGAAACGGCGGGCCGAGCTTGGGCTAGCAGGCTGACAAGCGGGCACCTGCAGCCTCACTAGGATGGCGCAAACCATCCAGGGAGCCCGCTTCATGAATCTCGTTCACGCCGATGCCGGTCCCCCTGGGCCGGCGCTGCGCGATACCAACGCGTCCCCCACTCCCTATCCTCGCGCGCAAGCGGACATGCTTGCCGCGCAGTTGACCAGTGCCTGCAACGCGCTGTGGACGGCGAACCTCTCGTTGATGATGGCGTTCATGCACACGCGCGCACCCGCGCATCGCCTGCTCATGGCGCGCAGGATTGCCCGCAACTTTGCCACGCTGCAGGAGCAGGACTGCTTCGCCGCCGCCTCGCGGGCCAGTTTCGCCAGGCTCTCAAGGCGCTGGAACGCGAAGGCCGACCGGCTCGCGCGTGAAGAGCAGCGGCCGCGCGGCGGCATCGCCCTGTTGCTGCCGAACCTGTTCAATCGCTGAGCCGGGCAGTCGCGCACGCCCGTGTCCAACCTCGAGTACTACCTGCTGTGGCTGGCTGGCGGGCTGGTGCTTGTCGCTGCCGTGAGCGCGATCATCACGCAACGGCTGCGGCGCAGCTTGATGCGCCGGCTGAAGGCCGTCGAGCTGCTCGATGCGCTCAGCCGCTATTCCGAATGGATTGCGGCGCAACGCCGAAACCTGCTCTTCCAGGGCGACGTGCAGGAGGATGCGTCGGCCGTGGCCGAGATGCGGGCGATCGTGCAGCAATGGTTTCCGGACCTCGCGGCGGCAGCCGCCCAGTTTTTCGCCGTGCACGCGCGGCTGGTCGGCTTTCTTTCGTCGCAACAGGCCCTGCGGCTGCAGGACCCTGAGGCCTGGCTGGAGTCGGATCACGACGTGCGCTTCCTCGAGCAATGGCGCGAGCTCGACGCTGCCCTGGAACGGATGGCGCAGGAACTCAGGGCGCTGTGGGACATCGCACCCGCCGGGCCTGAGCCGCGGCGAACCTCCGCTGCCTGAGCCTCGACAAAAAAGGGCCCCGGAGACCGGGGCCCAGAGGCTTTATCCGCCACCTTAAGGAGTGGATTCAACTATATTTGTGCAAACCCATGTCGGGAATTGGTAGATTCCCGCGCTGACCTTGCCGCCGCGCACGCAGCTGGCTCGGCTGCGCGAGCGAGCAAGGCCTGCTGATCGTGTGAAACTATGATGAAGCAATGATTGCCGCGAAAAAACCATCGGCCCACAAGGCACCGGCGAAGAAGCAGCTGGCGGTCCGGCGCGCCGCCGGCAAGCCGGCCGTGCAATCGTCGGTGCGGGTGCTGCGCCAGTTCCGGCTGGTGTTCAATGCGGTGAAGACGCACTTTCGCGAAGTGGAGAAGAAGTCCGGGGTGGCGGGCGCCCAGCTGTGGGCATTGAGCGTCATTGCGGAGCGGCCCGGAGTGGGCACGACGGAACTCGCGCGCGCGATGGATGTGCATCAGTCCACGGCCAGCAACCTGGTCAGGTCCTTGCTCGAACAGGAGCTGGTCGCTACAAGGAAGAGCGGCGCGGATCGGCGCACGGTGCAATTGCACGTGCTCGCGGCCGGCTCGCGCGCGCTGCGCCGCGCGCCGGGGCCGTTCGCCGGGATGCTGCCCAGCGCGCTGTCCAGCCTCGACTCGGCCACGCTCGTCCGCCTCGAGCGCGACCTGAACAAGCTGATCACGGTATTGGGCGGGGACGAACGCCGCCCTGATAGCATCCCCTGATGGGACACGACCACGCGCATCATCATCATCACGCGGCCGACACGGCCGACGCCAAAGCCCTGACACTCACCCTGGGCATGGTGCTGGTGGTGCTGGTGGCGGAAGTGGTGGGCGGCGTTTTGTCGGGCAGCCTGGCGCTGCTGTCGGATGCGGCGCACATGTTCACCGACGCCGCGGCGCTGGCGATCGCGCTCACGGCACTGCGCGTTGCCAAGCGCCCGCCCGACGACAAGCGCAGCTTCGGCTATCACCGCCTCGAGATTCTGGCGGCCCTGGCCAACGCGGTGCTGCTGCTGGTGGCGGCGGCCTACATCCTGTACGAAGCGTGGCGCCGCCTGCAGCAGCCGGCGCAGATCGAATCGAGCCTGATGCTGTGGATCGCCGTGCTCGGTCTGGCCGTGAACCTCGCCAGCATGCGACTGCTGGCGCACGGCCATGAGCACAACCTCAACCTGAAAGGCGCCTACCTGGAAGTGTGGAGCGACATGATCGGCTCGCTCGGCGTGATCGGCGGCGCCGTCGTGATCCGGTTCACCGGCTGGACCTGGGTCGATTCCGCGGTGGCCGTCGCCATCGGCGTGTGGGTGCTGCCGCGCACCTGGCAGCTGCTGCGCGCCAGCCTGCACGTGCTGCTGGAAGGCGTGCCCGAAGGCGTGGACCTGGCGCAGGTCGAGCAGACCCTGCGCGGCTGCGACGGTGTGACCGGCGTGCACGATCTGCACGTCTGGTCCATCGCCAGCGGCCGCATGAGCCTGAGCGTGCATGTGGTGGTGGCGCCGCCGCTGCCGCCCGGCGACGCCCTGCTGACGAGACTGCGCACGCTGCTGGCCGAGCGCTTCGGCATTCACCACAGTACCGTGCAGCTGGAACAGGCTCCCTGCGAGCAGGAACGCGAGGAGCACGGCTTCGGGCCGGCTCACTAGGCGCCTCTTGCGCTGGTACTCGAAGCCGCCGAAGTGACCGCGCGCGGCACGCGGATTGCCCGCCTTGCCCCGCGGGCGTGACAGCGCCCACCCAAGCCGCGGCGGGCCGCGGCCCACTGCGGAGCTCTCATGGAACCATTCTCCAGGCGCATCTTTCTCAAAGTGAGCGGCGCCGCCGCGATCACCCCGGCAGCAACGGGCGCGGCCGCCGCCACGGCCACTGCCGCACGAAACCAGGCGGCGCCTGGCGCGCAGCAGGCTAGCGGGGCCGCCCGCCCCTATCGCTTTCTCAGCGCGGGGGAGGCGGCATTCATCGAGCCTGCCGTCGATCGCCTGATCCCGCCCGACGCGGTGGGGCCAAGCGCGCGCGAAGCCGGCGTGCCCGCGTACATCGATCAGCAACTTGCCGGCGCCTGGGGCGCGGGTGAGCGCCTGTATCGCTCCGGACCCTGGCACCAGGGCAGCGCGAGCCAGGGCTATCAGCTGCCTTTCACGCCGGCGGAAATGTTCCGCAACGCCCTGCGCGGGGTCGGCCTGGAACTGCAGCGCGAGAACAAGAGCTTCGACAAACTCGACGGCCCCGCGCAGGACGCCTACCTCACGCATCTGCAGAACGGCACGCATGAACTGGAAGGCGTGCCGGCGAATACCTTTTTCGAGTCCTTGCTGTCGATGACCATCGAAGGCTACTTCAGCGATCCCGCGTACGGCGGCAACCGCGGCATGGCAGCCTGGTCCATGATCGGGTTCCCGGGCGCTTACGGCAACTATTACGAGTTGGTCGACCGGCATGGCATCGCATTCAACGTGCCGCCGCGCAGCCTGGCCGAAGACGCCCAGGGCCACGTGCACGAACTGCAAGTGATGGGCGCCGCGCCCGCAGCGCGCAAAGGGGCCCGCTGATGGCTGCCACCCGCCTGCCTGCCACCGATGCGGTGGTCCTGGGTGTCGGCCTGGTGGGCACCATGCTCGCGCGCGAACTCACGCGCGCGGGGCTCAAAGTCGTCGGCCTCGAACGCGGGCAGCCGCGCTCGACGGTGCCCGATTTCCAGGGTCCGCAGATGCACGACGAACTGCGCTACTCGATCCACAAGGGACTGATCCAGAACAGCGCCACTGAAACGGTGACCTTCCGCAACCGCGCGAGCGAGACTGCCCTGCCGGTGCGGCGCTTCGAAAGTTTCCTGCCGGGCACCGGCGTCGGCGGCGCGGCGGTGCACTGGAACGGGCAGACCTATCGGTTCCAGGACAACGACCTGCGCATGCGCACGCACACCATCGAGCGCTATGGCGAGAAGGCCATTCCCGCGGGCATGCTGGTTCAGGACTGGGGCGTCAACGCGACCGACCTCGAGCCCTACTACGACCGCTTCGAATACCTGCTGGGCACCAGCGGCAAGGCCGGCAACCTGAAAGGCGCGAAAGTCGCGGGCGGCAATCCCTTCGAGGACCCGCGCGCGCGGGACTATCCCACGCCCCCCCAGAAGGAGCCCTACGGCAGCGCGTTGTTTCGCAAGGCGGCGGCCGACATGGGATTTCATCCGTTCACGCAGCCCTCTTCCAACCTGAGCCAGCCCTATACCAACCCGGAAGGGATGACGCTGCGCACCTGCATGTTCTGCGGCTTCTGCGAGCGCTACGCGTGCGAGCACTACGCCAAGTCGTCGCCGCAGACCATCCTGCTGCCCGTGTTGCTGAAGGACCGCAACTTCACGATGCGCACGCAATGCCAGGTGCTGCGCATCAACCTCGACAAGGACAAGAAGCGCGCAACCAGCGTGACCTACATCGACGCCGCGGGACGCGAATTCGAACAACCCGCGTCGCTGATCATCGTCGGCATGTTCGCCCTCAACAACGTTCGGATGCTGCTGCTGTCGGGCATCGGGCAGCCGTATGACCCGGCCACCGGCAAAGGCGTGGTGGGCCGCAGCTACGCCTACCAGACGACCAGCGGCGCGCAGGTGTTCTTCGACCAGAAGGTGAACATGAATCCCTTCATGCGTTCGGGCGCGAGCGGCACCGTCATCGCGGATTTCGTCGGTGACAACTTCGACCACGGCCCGCTGGGCTTTCTCGGCGGGGCGTACATCGGCGAGGTGATGAGCCACGGCCGCCCGATCGAGTTTCACCCCACGCCGCCGGGCACGCCGCCTTGGGGCTCCGCGTGGAAGCAAGCGGTGGCGCAGCACTACAACCACACGGCCGCGCTCCTCATCCACGGCAGCTCCGTCGCCATCGCGCAGAACCATCTCGACCTCGACCCGACCTACAAGGACGCCTGGGGCCTTCCTCTGCTTCGCATGACTTTCGATTTCCCCGAGAACGACATCAAGATGTCGGCCTACATCACCGACAAGGCGGTGCAGATCGGCCGCGCGATGGGCGGCCGGCAGGTGTCCGGCGCCCCGCGCAAGGGGCCGTACACCGTGGCCCAGTACCAGACCACGCATAACACCGGCGGCACGGTGATGGGCAACGATCGGGCCACCAGCGCCGTCAACCGCTATCTGCAAAGCTGGGACGTGCCGAACGTGTTCGTGATCGGCGCGTCGAACTTCCCGCAGAACGCGTCGTACAACCCGACCGACACGGTGGGCGCGCTCGCGTACTGGGCCGCCGATGCGATCGTCAAACGCTACCTGCCCAAGCCGGGGTCGCTGGTATGAAAGCCGCCGTCTCGCCCATTGCGGCGTGCAGCGGAAT
>JAQGMT010000354.1 GCA_028292185.1 Ramlibacter sp.
CGAGCGCCCTCGGTGAACGAGCGCATGGCCGCTGCCCGCAAAGCCATCGACGCGAAGGACTGGAGCCGGGCGTCCAGGGAGCTGGACGCCGCCGTCCGCGATGACCCGCGCAATGCCGACGTGCACAACCTGCTGGGTTACACCTATCGCAAGCGCGCCTCGCCCGACCTGCCCAAGGCCATCGAGCACTACAACATCGCATTGCGCCTGGACCCGAAGCACAAGTACGCGCACGAGTACATCGGCGAGGCCTACCTGATGGACAAGAAACCGGAAGAAGCCGAAAAGCACCTGGCCGCGCTGGAACAGATCTGCGGCAACAGGTCGTGCGAGGAATACGCCGACCTGGCGAAATCCATCGCCGACTACAAAACCAAAAACTAACAAGGACAAGGCCGGCTTTCGCCGGCCTTGTTATCTCCTCCGCGCAGCGTTTGCCGGATGCTCGCTCACCGGCCGGTCTTCCATATAACCCGAACCATCGTGGGTGCCGCGCGTGCCTGCGACCTGCCACGCCGTTCGCTCGCCCGCCAGCGCCGCCAGGTTTTCCATCTCTTCGTCGCTGTGGTTGATGGCCCGGGCCGGCGTCAGGTAGCGGCCGTTCCTGGGCTCCGCCTCGCCCCAGAAGGACTGGTGGTACACCGACTGCGACAACGCCCGGTCGGCGCCGGCTTCGATGTCCACCGTGCCGTAGCAATTGCAGAAGTAGCTGCGGAAGTTCTGCTCCGGCAGCACCTCGGTGTACACGCCGGTGCCGCGGATGCCGGCCGTCAAGGTGGGCGTGACGATCTGGCGGCTGGTGCCGCGGCCCCACACGCTGGCCACGGCGCCGGTCAACAGGCGCAGCACGCTGACGACGCTGAGCGTCGCGCCGCGTTCGAGCGTCATGCGCGTGTTCTGCCGCACCTGGAAGGCCGAGTTGCCCAGCACGAAGATCAGGTGCGAGCCCGGTCCGGTCTCCAGGCTGTCGCCGGTCTGGATGGTCTGGCGCGGGTTCAGCGGTGCGCCATTGAGCAGCGCGTCACCACGCAGTTCCACGATGTTGGTGCGCTGCTGCGCGTGCGCCGCGGCGAATCCGCCCATCGCGCTCCAGGCCGCGGCGGCCTGCAAGAAGCTGCGCCGCTGGAACCAGAGGAGTTCATCTTCGCTGCGGCCTTCCAAGGTGTGCTGCGTCATGGGGACTCTCCCGGGGTTGGCGATTCGGCTGGCGCGGGAGCGACGAAGCTGTCGCGGAACGTGAAGTACAGCGAAGTGGAAAACATGGCGGTGACCAGCAGGCCCAGCGGCATCAGCGCAGTCGCGGCGATCTGCGGATTGCCGGTCGCCATCGCCACCACCCCGATCAGCAGCGACACGCCGAAGATCACCGCGGTCCAGGCCAGCCCGAACACCAGCAAGGCCTTGGCGTTGCGCAGGCAGGCCACCAGGCTGAAAAACAGGCTCTTCACCGGCGAGACGCCGTGCCAATGCACCAGGGCGGGCGCGTGCCAGAACAGCAGCGACACGGGCAGGTACAGCACGGCGCCGACCAGCATCGACAACTGGAAGCGCGGCGTCATCATCGCCTCCGCGCTGTTCGATGCCTGCGAGGGCTGCACATCGACCAGTGCCGATGCCAGCGCCATCACCGCCATGCAGGCGCCCGCGTACAGCAGGCCCAGCACCAGCATCGCCCGCAGCCGCTGGCGGCCCGCCCGAAATGCGCTGACCAGCACGGTGGGCATTGGAAAGCGTCCCTTCAGTGCTTCTTTTGTGGCTGCCATCAGGCCCAGCGTGGCAGCCGGCACGATCGCCAGCGCAAGCACCAGGCCGACCACCGGCACCAGCGACAACAGCGTTGCCGCGGTCATGTACATGAAGAACAGCCCGGCCAGCGCCAGCGGCTGTTTGGCAAAGGTGAAGAGACCGAGCTTCACCCATTGCAGGCCCGTGCGAGCCGGGACGATATTGAGCTTCATGGAGTTCGCACCGGCGCCGGCCTATCCAAGGGCCAGCGGCTGCGCAATGCGCTGGCGCAACACTCGCTCGAAGTGCGCCGGGTCGTGCGGCTGCAGCAGGGCGGCTTCGCGCGGCAGGTGGAAGTCCCACAGGCGCGAAATCCAGAAACGCAGCGCTGCCGCGCGCAGCATCGCCGGCAGCAGTTGCCGCTCGGCTGCGGCCAGGGGACGCACGCCGGCGTAAGCCGCGATGAACGCACTGGCGAGATCGGGATCGTGTGCGCCGCTTGCCTGGTCGATGCACCAGTCGTTCAGGCAGACCGCAAGATCGAACAGCCAGCTATCCACACCGGCGAAATAGAAGTCGAAGAACCCGGTGAGGCGCCCTTGCTCGAACATCACGTTGTCGCGGAACAGGTCGGCGTGGATCGGGCCGCGCGGCAGGGCGGCATACGCCGAGCCCGCAGCCACGTGGTTCTGGAAGGCCAGCTCGCTTTTCAGCAACGCAGCCTGCGCCGCATCGGCGTAAGGCAGCACCACGGGCACCGTTTCGTTCCACCACGCGAGCCCGCGCAGATGCGGCTGCTGGCGCGGGTAGCTGCGCGCCGCCAGGTGCATGCGCGCCAGCATCTCTCCCACGGCCGCGCAGTGGGCAGCCGTCGGCGCCAGCTCGCTCCTGCCGCGCAGCTTGTCGACCACCGCCGCCGGTTTGCCACAGAGCTTGTGCAGCAGCTCGCCGTCGGCGTTGTCGGCGCGCACGCTGGAAGGCGCCGCATGCGGCTCGGGCACCGGGATGCCGCGCTGGGCCAGGTGCTTCATCAAGTACAGGTAGAACGGCAACTGCTCGAACGACAGCCGCTCGAAGACGGTCAGCACGTAGTCGCCAGGCTGCCCGTCTTTTTCGGTGACCAGGAAGTAGTTGGTGTTTTCGATGCCGCCCGGAATGCCGCGCAACTCGCGCAACTCGCCCAACCCGAGCTTGCGCACCAGCTCGCCGGCCTCGTGCTCTGGGACTTCGGTGAAGACCGCCAAGGAAGCTGCTTTTAAAACCTGAACAGGTTCCAGACCCGCTGGCCCTGCGGGCTGCTCCCGCCATCGCGGTACGTCGGGCGGCTGCGCCCGAGGTCGGTCGGCTGGATTTCGTACTCCGGCATGTTCGCCTTGGGCTGGACCGTGATGCTCTGCGTCTGGCCGCCGTAGCGGACCTCGTCGATCACATTGCCCGAGTCCTCCAGGTGGATGTGCTCCACCTTCTGGTTCGTGCGCGGATCGAGCGCTTGCGATTCCTGCACCAGCGGGGGCGCCGGAACGGTCTGTGCCGACACCGCGGCGCAGGCCAGGAGTGCGGCGAAAACGAGGTGGCGGGCTTGCATGGGGCCATTGTAGGGGCCGCCGGAACCCGATTGCGGGATAGGCACAATCCGCATATGAGTGAGCTGACGGAAAAAGACGAGTCGCTGGTCGAGCCCGCCGGCGACGTGGCGCCAAGCGCCCCCAAGACGGTGTTGCTGGTGGACGGGTCCAGCTACCTGTACCGCGCGTTTCATGCGATGCCCGACTTGCGCGCCGTGCCCGGCGACCCCACGAGCCCGGCCACGGGAGCGATCCGCGGCATGATCAACATGTTGCAGAAGCTGCGCAAGGACGTGCGCGCCGATTACGTGGCGTGCGTGTTCGACGCGCCCGGCAAGACCTTCCGCGACGATCTCTACCCCGACTACAAGGCGACGCGTTCGCCGATGCCGCCGGACCTGCGCGCCCAGATCGAAGCAATCCATGAAGTGGTGCGCCTTTTGGGATGGAAGGTGCTGAACGTGCCGGGCGTGGAGGCCGACGACGTGATCGGCACCTTGGCCTGCATGGCCACCGCGCGCGGCTATCAGACGGTGATCTCCAGCGGCGACAAGGACCTGAGCCAGCTGGTGAACGAACATGTGATGGTGATCGACACCATGAACGATCGCAAGCGCGACGTCGCCGGTGTCGAAGCTGAGTTCGGCGTGCCGCCCCGGCTGATGGTGGACTACCAGACGCTGGTCGGGGACGCGGTGGACAACGTGCCCGGCGTCGACAAGGTGGGCCCCAAGACCGCGGTGAAACTGCTGCAGGAGTACGGCTCGCTCGATGAACTGGTCAGGCACGCGGAGGAAGTGAAAGGCGCGGTCGGCGAGAACCTGCGCAAGGCGCTGGATTGGTTGCCCAAGGGCCGCGAGCTGCTCACCATCAAGAAAGACTGCGACCTGAAGGACCACATCCCGGGGCTGCCGTCGCTGGACGACATCGCGGTGGAGGGCGGCCAGGATACCGAGGCGCTGAAAGCCTTCTACGAGAAGTACGGCTTCAAGGGGCTGGTCAAGCAGCTGGAAATCCACGACGTCCCGCCCGAGCTGATCGAGGAGCATCGCAGCAAGAAAAAAGTGGGCCCGGGCCCCGGGCCGGGCGGCCTGTTCGAGGAGCCCGATCTTTCCGGCTTGTCGCAAGCAGCCAACCTGCAGTACGACACCATCTTCACGTGGGCGCAATTCGATGAGTGGCTGGCGCGGCTGGAGGCCTCGGAGCTCAGCGCGCTGGACACCGAGACCAGTTCGCTCGACGAGATGCTCGCCGAGATTGTCGGCCTGTCGTTCAGCGTCAAGCCCGGTGAGGCCGCTTACATTCCGCTGGCGCACAGCTACGGCGATGCGCCCGAGCAATTGCCGCGCGAGGAAGTGCTGGCGCGGCTGAAGCCCTGGCTGCAAAACCCCGAGAAGAAGAAGCTTGGCCAGCACATCAAGTACGACCGCCACGTGTTCGCCAATCACGGCATCGAAGTGCAAGGCTACGCCCACGACACCATGCTGCAAAGCTATGTGCTGGAAGTGCACAAGCCGCACGGGCTGGCCAGCCTGGCCGAGCGGCACCTGGGACGCAGCGGCATCGACTACGAAACGATCACCGGCAAGGGCGC
>JAQGMT010000369.1 GCA_028292185.1 Ramlibacter sp.
GTGAAATGGCTGCTCAGCGCCGCGGCGCTGTTGTTCGTCGCGTATCTTTATAGCGGGGTGCAGGTGAAGACCTTCACCGCCGCACTGATCGCCGCCTTGGTGATCGGCCTGCTCAATGCGGTGGTGCGGCCGATCCTGGTGGTGCTGACGCTGCCGGTCACCGTGGTGACGCTCGGCCTGTTCCTGTTCGTCATCAACGCGCTGATGTTCTGGGCCGCGGCGGGCTTGCTGGCCGGCTTTTACGTCAAGGGCTTCGTGGCCGCCCTGATCGGCTCGCTGCTGTATTCGCTGATCGGCCTGGTGATCGACTCAGCGCTCGGCGGCCTGTTCGCGAAGAAGTGATTGCACCTGGCGGGCGCGGGCATCGACGATCGAAGCCTCCACGTGATCGGCCGGCGTGCCGGCCTTGCGCGCGAGATCCTGCGCCGCTCTGAACCGGTCCATCGCCGCCTGGAAATCCAGGTGCGCGACTTGCGCCTCGGCGTCGGCTTCGATGGCCCGCAACCTTTGGCCTTGCGCCGCATACGCGCTGGAAAGCAGCTGCCAGGCCTGCGCATCGCGCGGGTTCAATGTCACCCAGGTTTGCAAGCGCTGCGCCGTATCGGCGGCGCGGCCCGTCGTGATGCGCGCCTGCGAGGACAAGATCAACTCGGGCCGGCCGGACGCGTCCGGCAGGGCGGCCGCCGGCTTCGGATCGCCGGCTTGCAACGCGATTTCCGCCGATAGCAGCGTGACGATGCGGGCGGCCTTGGCATCGCCCGCCGTCAACGGCCCCAGCTTCGCGGCCAGCCTTGCCGCGCTGGGCAGATCGCGCAATTTGGCACTGGCGAAGGCCGCGGCATACAGCGCGCTGACTTGCCGGCTGCGGCTGGCGCTGGGCGGCAAGGTCTCGGACTCGGCCAGGTAGCTGCGCGTGACATCGACCCCGGGGCTGGACAGCACGCGCGAGCGCGCCACCATCATCGCGTGCACCAGATCGGGTTCGGCCGGCGTGGGCGTGCGCCGAATCAGCTGGGCGCGTCCCTGCATGTCGGCAATGCGCTCCGTGGTCATCGGGTGGGTTCGCAAATAGGGGAAGTTGCCGCTGTCGTTCAAGCGAGCGGCCTGTTCCAGCTTGTCGAACATGGTGACGAAGCCTTGCGGCGCAAACCCGGCCTGCGTCAGCACACCGTAGCCGACGCGATCGGCCTCGCGTTCCATGTCGCGCGAGAAGTTCAGCTGGTTCTGCATGGCCAGGGCCTGGCTGCCGGCGACCAGCGCATTGGCGGCATCGGCGCTCTTGCTGGCCGCCAGCGCGCCCAGCAGCATCGCGCCCAGGATCCAGGGCCCCTGCCGGTTCTGCTGCGTCATCAGCCGCGAGATGTGACGCTGAGTCACGTGGCTGAGTTCGTGCGCCAGTACCGAAGCCAGCTCGTCCTTGGTGGCGGTGACGTTGACCAGCCCGAGCTGCAGCCCGAGCCAGGCCCCGGGGAGCGTGAACGCGTTAATGATGCGTTCCTTGCCCAGCAACACCTGCCAGGCGAAACGCTGATCGATCTCGGTGGTGATTTCTCCGCGGGCCCGCGCCGCGGCGAGCAGCTGGGTCCAGATGTCCAGCACGTATTCGTCCAGCACCGGGTCATCGAGGTAATCGGGATCGCGATACAGGTCGCGGGCGATCTTCTCACCCAGCTTGCGCTCGGCGCTGCTGTTCATCTCGCTGGTGTCGCCCAAGGTGGGGAGCTGCGCCCGCGCCGGTTGCCCCACCAGCGCCGCGACCAGACACAAGGCCGCCACAGGGCGCAGCGCCATCCTCGTGCGCACCGGGCCGGGCCTGTCGTTCGGCTTGGTCATGGCCGTATGATGCTGCAAAAATATGAACGCGGCGTAAATCAGTCTTTACACCGCGCTTGCCCGCTGCATGAGCTCTTTGACACATTTCGACGCGCAGGGCCAGGCCCACATGGTGGACGTTGGCGGCAAACCCGCGTCTCATCGGGTTGCGGTTGCGGGCGGGCGCATCGAAATGCTGCCGGCCACCTTGGCGCTGATTGAAAGCGGTACCGCCAGGAAGGGCGACGTGCTGGGCGTGGCGCGCATCGCAGGCATTCAAGGCGCCAAGAAGACCAGCGAGCTGATCCCCTTGTGTCACCCGCTTGCGCTGACCCGCGTGGCCGTCGAGTTCGTGCTTGAACGCGCCGCAGGCGGCGCACCTCCCGCGGTCGCCTGCACGGCGACGGTGGAAACCACCGGCCCCACCGGTGTGGAAATGGAAGCCCTCACCGCGGTGCAAGTCGCGCTGCTCACCATCTACGACATGTGCAAGGCGGTCGATCGCGGCATGACCATCAACGGCGTGCGTCTGCTGGAGAAAAAAGGCGGCAAGTCGGGGCACTACCTGGCTGGGAGTTAAGCCTCACCGCTGCATGCCGCGCACAGCGTGGCTGCGCGACCATTCCTCATAGGCTTCGGGAAATGCGGCGCGCAGGCGCGCGATGTGCACCAGCACCTCGTCGTCGCGACCCAGCACGACGCCGCTCTCGATCAGTTTTTCGATGATGCGCGGCTCGGGCGAGTAGTGGAGCAGCTCCAGCGCATTGTCGTAAGTCCACTGCGCATTTTCGCGGCTCAAAGGTGTGATGGTCAGCTCGGCAAAGCGCGCCTGGCTGCCGAACAGCCAGGAGTTGCGCATCTTCGCCAAGGGATCTTCGCGATACGCGGCCGCGCGGGCTTCCGG
>JAQGMT010000057.1 GCA_028292185.1 Ramlibacter sp.
AGTCCGTGAATCCGGGCGTGTCGTAGACCAGCGCGCGATAGGCCTTCATGCTCGCCCGCGACAAGGCTTCGGCCGCGATCATGAATTCCTTGGGCGCCGTTTTGGTCGGCTGCAGCAGCGTGGCCTCGAGCGTCGCCGCGACCAGCGTTTCCAGGTTGCGGCGGCCGATCTCCGGGTTGGCGTACTTGGAGCCGATCACTTCGCCCTGCTCGGTGAGGCGCAGTTGGCCGCGCACCGTGCCCGGTGGCTGCGCCAGGATCGCCTGATAGCTGGGCCCGCCGCCGCGTCCCACGGTGCCGCCGCGGCCGTGGAACATCCGCAGCTGAATGTTGTGCGAGTTGGCCAGTTCGTCGAACAATTGCACCAGTGCGATCTCGGACTGGTACAGCTCCCAGTTGCTGGTGAAGATGCCGCCGTCCTTGTTGCTGTCGCTGTAGCCCAGCATGATGTCCTGCTCGGCGCCCGAGCGCTGCACCAACGCGGCGATTCCGGGCGAGGCATAGTACGCGCGCATGATGGGCGCGGCGTTGCGCAGGTCCTGGAGCGTCTCGAACAGCGGCACCACGATCAGGTCGGCCACCGCCTGGTCGTCCAGCGTGCCGGTCAGCAAGCCCACTTCCTTTTGCAGCAGCAGCACTTCCAGCAAGTCGCTCGGCGTTTCGGTGTGGCTGATGATGTAGTGGCGGATGGCCTGGGCGCCGAAGCGCTCGCGCATCCGTTTGGCGGTCTCGAAGACTGCCAACTCGTGCAAGCTGTGGTCGCTGTAACGCGCCCCCATGACGCGCAGAGGCCGCGCGTCGGCAAGCAGCTTCATCAGCAACGCAGCGCGCACGGGTTCGGGCAAGTCCGCGTAGTGCGGCTCCACACGCGCCACCGCCAGCAGCTCGGCCACCACCTTCTCGTGTTGGTCGGAGCTTTGCCGCAGGTCCACGGTCGCCAGATGGAATCCGAACACCTCCACGGCACGGATCAGCGGATGCAGGCGTTGCTGCACCAGCGCGGCGGCGTGGTGCGCCAGCAGCGAAGTTTCGATCGTGCGCAAGTCGGCCAGGAAATCCTCCGCTCGCGCGTACGGGTTCTGCGGAGGCAGGGCATGGCGCGCCGCTTCGCCGCCGGTGAGGTCCCTCAGCGTCGCCGCCAACCGCGAGTACATGGCGGCCAGCGCGCGCCGATACGGCTCGTCCAGGCGGTGCTCGTTGGTGTCGGGCGAGCCTTCGGCCAGCATCCGCATCGCCGGCGTCACGCCCGCCAGCATGGCGGATACCGAAAGCTCGCTGCCGAGGTAGTGCACTTCGGTGAGGTAATGGCGCAAGGCCACCTCGCATTGGCGGCGCAAGGCGTACTCCAGGGTTTGCGCGCTGACGTTCGGGTTGCCGTCGCGGTCGCCGCCGATCCATTGGCCCATGCGCAGGAAGCTGGCGATCGGGTGCGGCCCCAGTTCGCGCTCGAGGTCGGCGTAGATCTTCGGGATCTGGCGCAGGAACGTGGCTTCGTAATAGGACAGCGCGTTCTCGATTTCGTCGGCCACCGTGAGCTTGGTGAAGCGCAGCAGGCGCGTCTGCCACAGTTGCAGCACGCGCGCGCGGATTTGAGTTTCGTTGGCTGCGAGTTCGCGCGGCGCCAAGGCATCCTTGGGCAAGGCGCGGGCCTTGAGCTCGTCGCGCCCGGACAGCAGATTGGCGATCGCCCGCTCCGCGTCGAGGATGCTCTTGCGCTGCACTTCGGTCGGGTGCGCGGTGAGCACCGGCGACACGTAGCTGTGGGCCAGCGACTGCGCCACGGCTTTGGTCGAGATGCCGGCCCAGCGCAAGCGGGCCAGCGCGACGTCGATGCTGCCTTCCTGCGTGTCACCGGCGCGTTCGTGGATCAGGCGGCGGCGGATGTGGTGCCGGTCCTCTGCCAGGTTGGCGAGATGGCTGAAATAGGTGAAGGCGCGGATCACGCTGACCGTCTGCTCGCCGCTGAGCGACTTCAGCAGCGTCTTGAGCGCCTTGTCCGCGTTCTGGTCGGCATCCCTGCGGAACGCGACCGACAGCGTGCGGATGCGCTCCACCAGGTCGAAGGCGGCGACGCCTTCCTGTTCGCGGATCACGTCGCCCAGGATTCGGCCCAGCAAGCGGATGTCTTCCACCAGCGGCCGTTCATTCTGCTTGGCACGGCGAGCGGGGGAGGGTGGGTTGGGCGGCATCGGCGTCAAGATGAATTCAATAGCCACGCAAGCTCTGTGCCGAAGGGCCGCCACGTGCCTGGGTTTTTCAGCAGCCCATGCTAGCATCGTCACTCCCTGCCCACCTACCGGTTACCACTTTGAGCAAGCTAGTGATCGCCACCCGCGAAAGCCGCCTGGCGTTATGGCAGGCCGAGCACGTCAAATCCTTGCTCGAGCCGCACGGGCATGAGGTTTCCTTGCTGGGCATGACCACCCGCGGCGACCAGATCCTGGATCGCTCGCTGAGCAAGGTGGGTGGCAAGGGCCTGTTCGTGAAGGAACTCGAAGCCGCGCTGGAAGACGGCCGCGCCGACATCGCCGTGCACTCGCTCAAGGACGTCCCGATGGACCTTCCGCAGGGCTTCGCGCTGGCGTGTGTCATGGAACGCGAAGACCCGCGCGACGCCTTCGTGTCCAGCCGCTTCGCGCGATGGGAAGAGCTGCCGCAAGGCGCGGTTGTCGGCACGTCGAGCCTGCGGCGGGTGGTGCTGCTGCGTGCGCTCAGGCCCGACCTGAAAATAGAACCGCTGCGCGGCAACCTCGACACGCGACTGCGCAAGCTCGATGAGGGCGGATACGACGCGATCGTGCTGGCCGCGGCCGGCTTGAAGCGCCTGGGGCTGGAGCAGCGAATCCGCGAAGTATTCGAGCCTGAGCAGATGTTGCCCTCAGCCGGCCAAGGCGCCCTCGCCATCGAGGTGCGCAGCGATCGCCATGACCTGATGCAATTGCTCGCGCCCCTGGCGCACCAGACGACCTGGCTGGCGGTCGCGGCGGAACGCGCCGTCAGCCGCGCGATGGGCGGCAGCTGCTCGATGCCGCTGGCGGCGTTTGCCACCTTCGGGGGCGAATACCTGCAGCTGCGCGCGGCCTGGGGCAATCCTGATACCGCGGCGCCGTTGGTGCGCGCGCAGTCCGCAACCGTCGCGGCCGGCTTGCCGCAGGCCGAGGCGCTCGGCGCCGAAGTTGCAGCACGCTTGCGTGCTGGCGGCGCTCACTAGCCCCCCGGGTGCGCGCCATGCGGGTGATCGTGACCCGTCCGGAAACCGAGGCACGCCGCTGGGGCCACTACTTGCGCGAGCGCGGCCTGGACGCGTTGGAACTGCCGCTGATCACGATCCTGCCGACCCCAGAACCCGCCGCGGTCGAGTCAGCATGGCGCGGCCTCAGCGACGTGCCCGCGGTCATGTTCGTCAGCGGCGCGGCCGTGCGGCATTTCTTCGCGCATCGCCCGGTGCGGGCCATCTGGCCGGGGACGACCCGGGCCTGGGCGACGGGAACAGGCACGCGCCAGGCGCTGCTCGCCGCCGGTGTTGACGCCGCTTGCATCGACTCGCCGCAGCCGCACGCAACGCAGTTCGACTCGGAAATGCTGTGGCAGGTCGTGGCCGGACAAGTGGCGCCCGGCCAATCCGTGCTGATCGTGCGTGGCGCGGGGCAGGGCCGCGAGGGTGCGGGGCGCGACTGGCTGGCGGAGCGCTTGCTCGCGGAGGGTGTGCAGGTGCGGCATGTGACGGCTTACGTCCGCGCAGCGCCCCGGTTCAGCCCCGATCAATTGGGCCAAGCCCGCCTTGCCGCGGACGGAGACGCGGTTTGGCTGTTCAGCAGTTCGCAGGCTGTGGCTCATCTGCAAGTCGTGTTGCCCGGCCAGGATTGGTCCAGAGCGCGCGCTGTTGCCACGCATCCGCGCATCGCGCAGTCGGCTCGCGACGCGGGCTTCGGTGTTGTTTGCGAGTCACGACCGACCGAGGAGGCTGTGACCGCGGCCCTAGAATCGTTTCGATGAGTTCCGAGCCACTGCCTGTTTCGCGCAGGTTGATGTATTTTTGCCTGGCGTTGGCCGCGCTCGCCCTGGCGGCAAGCGTCGTTCTCTGGCAAAAACTGTCGAACATCCAGGAGCAGCTGGCGCGCCAGAGCCATGAGGCCGGCAACAACGCGGTGGAAGCGCGCGCCTTGGCCAAGCAGGCGCAGGATCTGGTGCGCGAAACCGCGGCGCGGCTGGCGCTTACCGAAAACAAGGTGAATGACGTTGCGTTGCAGCGCTCGCAGATCGAGGAACTGGTGCAAAGCATGTCGCGTTCTCGCGACGAAAACATGCTGGTGGACGTCGAGTCCGCGCTGCGGCTGGCGCAGCAGCAAGCGCAGTTGACCGGCAGCACCGAACCGCTGGTGGCCGCCTTGCGCACCGCCGACCAGCGACTGGAGCGCGGTGGCCAGGCGCCGCTGTCGCGGGTGCGCGCGGCCGTGGCGCGAGACATCGACCGGGTCAAGGCGTCCAGCGTCACTGATGTGCCCGGCTTGCTGGCGAAGCTCGATGAGCTGGTGCGCCAGGTGGACGATCTGCCCTTGGCCAATGCGGTGTCGGGCTCTGACGCCTCCGTGCCGGCGCGCAAGGCCGAGCCGCCGCCGAAACTCGCGTGGTGGGAGCGGGTGCTCGCCCAGGTCCGCGAAGAAGCGCGCGGCCTGGTGCGTGTGGGCCGTATCGACCAGCCCGAAGCGGTGCTGCTGGCGCCCGATCATGCGTTCTTCCTGCGCGAGAACCTCAAGCTCAAACTGCTCAATGCCCGGCTCGGACTGTTGTCGCGGCAGACCGATGCGGCGCGCGCCGACGTCACCGCTGCGCAAGTGGCGCTGCGAAAGTATTTCGATCCTGCTTCGCGCAAGACGCAGGTCGCGACGGCCATGTTGCAGCAAGTCCAGTCGCAATTGCGCAGCGTGGAATTGCCGCGCATCGACGAGACGCTTGCCGTGCTGGCCACGGCGGCCGGCGGACGTTGACCATGCGCGCCCGTGTCGATCGCCGGACGCCGGCCGGAAAGGGCGGCTGAATGCGCGCAGCCCTCTGGCTCCTGGCCCTGTTTGGGGTCGCAGTGGCGATCGCATTGTTCGCCGGCAACAACCAGGGCACGGTCACAGTGTTCTGGCCCCCGCACCGCGTCGACTTGTCGCTGAACCTGGTGCTGCTGCTGTTGTTCCTGGCGTTCGTCTTCCTGCACGCCGCCCTCGGCGCCCTGGCGGCGCTGTTCGATTTGCCGCGCCAGGCGCTGCGCTGGCGCATGCAGCAAAAGGAACGGGCGATGCATGGCGCCCTGCTGGACGGCTATTCGCATCTGCTGGCAGGGCGCTTCATCCGCGCGCGCAAGTCGGCCCAAGCCGCCCTCAACCAGGAGAAGTCGCTTGCCTCGGGCACGCAAGCGCTGGCGAACGCGGCCCAGCTGCGCACGCTCGCCCATCTGCTCGCCGCCGAAAGCGCGCAGGCGCTGCAGGACAGGGTTGGCCGGGAGGAGCACCTGAAGCAGGCGCTAGCGCAGACTTCCTCGCGCGAAGCGCAGGAAACCCGCGAGGGGACATTGATGCGCGCCGCGCGCTGGTCGCTCGATGACCGCGAGCCGGACGCGGCGATGACCTGGCTGCGAGGCTTGCCTCAGGGTGCGGCGCGGCGCACCGTCGCCCTGCGAATGAAGCTGAAAGCCGCTCGCCTCACCGGCCGCACGGCCGAGGCGCTGGAGACCGCGCGCCTGTTGGCCAAGCATCGCGCGTTTTCGGCCGGCGCGGCGCAGAGCATCGTGCGCGGCCTGGCCGCGGACTTGCTGGATGGGGCGCACGATACGGCTCAGCTGCAGCGCGCCTGGATGTCGCTCGAACCTTCGGAGCGCCTGATGCCCGAACTGGCCATCCATGCGGCGCAGCGCCTCGCCGCGCTCGGCGGCGACGCACATCTCGCACGCGACTGGTTGCTGCCCGTATGGGAGCGGCAGCATGTGCTGCCCGAGCCCCTGAAGCTCAAACTGGTGGCGGCGCTGGAAGCGGGATTGGACAGCCTCGACGGCGCCTGGTTGGCCCGCATCGAGGCCGCACAGCAAGCCGATCCTCGCGACTGCGCGCTTCAATACCTTGCCGGCATGGCCTGCATGCGCCGCCAGTTGTGGGGCAAGGCGCAACAGTTGTTGAGCCAGGCCGCCAATGGATTGCGCGACGCCAAACTGCATCGCAACGCATGGCGCTCGCTGGCCTTGCTGGCCGAGGAGCGCGGCGACCTCGCAGCCGCCGCGCAGGCCTGGAAGCGCGCCGCCGAGTAAGGCTGGCCAAAAACAGGCGGGCTGCGGGCCCGCCTGCGACCGACTTATTGCAGTGGCGACTGTCCCTGCTCGAACGGCAGCTTCATCTCGCTCAGGTCGCGCCGAGTCTCGACCAGCACCAGCGGGCCTTCTTCCACGACGATGGCCGGCGGCCGCTCGCGCGGCACCCGCTGCGGCCGGGGTTCGGCTGCGATGGCAGCTTGCACCGCTGCGATCTTCTGCGCATCGGAGTTGACCCACTGCAGGCCCGAGCCTTCGGCCACTTGCGCGAGTTGCTCCACCGGCAGCTCGAACGTCTGGACTTTCGGCAAGCCGGGCGCGGGGGCCGCTGCTGCCGTTGCTCGTGGCGGGGCCGCCGGACGCTCGCTTTCCGAAGGTACCTGACGCATCGTCTGCGCTGGCGCTGGCGCTGGCGCTTGCGCTTGCGCGGGCGCCTTGTCTTCCTCGGTCACGAACCCTGTCGGATAACGCGGCATGCGTTCTTCGTGCATGCCGTCGCGGGCTTGCACGACTTCGCCGGCTTGCACGGCGGGCGCTTCGCCGGCGGGAACGGCTGCGCCGTCCTCACGCGGCTGGCGCTCACCGCGTTCCCGCCGGTCGCGGCCATAACGGTCGCGTGAACGGCGCTCGTGCCGCTCTTCGCCTTCGGCCTCGGGCCGGCCGGCGTCCTGGTGCGCGTGCGATTGCAGCACGGCATCGTTGGCCGAGCCTTGAGCGTCGCCCATCTCGCTGACCGTACCCGCCGCACCCGGAGCGCCTGCCAGAGCGGCGGCGTCCGATCCTTCGGCCAGAGGCAACTGCTCGCGCGGGCCGCGCTCGTCGCGGCGCTCGCCGCGCGGACGACGGCCTTCGCCGCCACGCTCTCCGCGTTCCCGCCGCCCTTCGCCACGGTCACCGCGCGGCGAATGTTCGCCGCGCTGTTCGCCACTGCCTTCTGCTCCGGCAGCTTGCAGATGGGCCGGTGCACCGCTCACTGCGGCGCGATCACCCTCGCGGGGTTCACGCGGCCCTTGGCGTTCGCCACGGTTTTCGCCGCGCGCCTCGCGGCCTTCACGCGGCTCGCGAGCCTCGCGAGGTTCACGAGATTCACGCGGCTCACGGCCCTCACGAGATTCACGCGGCTCACGCGATTCGCGCGGTTCGCGGTCGCCGCGGCCTTCGCCGCGGTTGCCACGGCGCTGCTCGCCGTCGCGCTGACGCTGCTCGCCATCGCGTGCACGCCCGCCTTCGGCTGCGTTGGCCGGTTGGCCTTCGACGCTATCGGCGGCCATGCGCTCGCGACGCGGTTCGCCATCGCGCCCGCGGCCATCGCCGCGCCCGCCACGGCGGCCATCGCCGCGTCCGCCGCGCCGGCCATCGCCACGCCCGCCTTCGCGTCCCTCGCTGCGTCCTTCGCCACGGCCTTCACGCCGTTCTTCCTTGCGGGGTTCGACCGCGGGCGCCGGTGCGGGCGCCGCGGCAGGCGGCGTCAGGCCGAACAAGCCCTTGATCCAGGCGCTGAAGCCGCTTTCGGCAATCGCCTGCAGCGGCGCGGGCGCTGGTGCTCGCGCTGCCGCCCGTGCGGGGGCCGGTGTTGCCGCTGGGGCCGGGGCCTTCGCGACGGGTTCGGGCCTGACCGGTTCCGGCCTGGGAACCGAGATCGGCGCCGGTGCGTCCGGCAGCACGCCCTTGATCACCGGCTCCTGCTTGTTGGCGCGTTCGTGCGTGCGACGGGTGACCGTCGTCGGGTCCTCGATCTCCTCGGCCATGTGGTAGCTGGCGAGGATGTTGTCCAGGCGCGGGTCATCGTGCTTCAGGCGCTCAAGACGATAGTTGGGCGTCTCGAGCGTCTTGTTCGGGATCATGATCACCGACAGGCGCTGCTTGAGTTCGATCTTGGCGATCTCCGGGCGCTTTTCGTTCAGCAGGAAGGAAGCCACGTCCACCGGCACCTGCACGTGCACGGCGGCGGTGCCGTCCTTCATCGATTCTTCCTGGATGATCCGCAGGATCTGCAGGGCCGAGCTCTCGGTGTCGCGGATGTGGCCGTGACCGCCGCAGCGCGGGCAGGGGATCGAAGCGCCTTCGGAAAGGGCCGGACGCAGCCGCTGGCGGCTCATTTCCATCAGCCCGAACTTGCTGATGGTGCCGAATTGCACACGGGCGCGGTCCTGCCGCAGCGCATCGCGCAAGCGGTTCTCCACTTCGCGGCGGTTCTTCGACTCTTCCATGTCGATGAAGTCGATGACGATCAGGCCGCCCAAATCGCGCAGCCGCATCTGGCGCGCCACTTCGTCGGCGGCTTCCAGGTTCGTGCGGGTGGCCGTTTCCTCGATGTCGCCGCCCTTGATGGCGCGCGCCGAGTTGACGTCGATCGAGACGAGTGCTTCGGTGTGGTCGATCACCACGACGCCGCCCGAAGGCAGCTTCACTTCGCGCGCATAGGCCGATTCGATCTGGTGCTCGATCTGGAAGCGGGCGAACAGCGGGGCGTCGTCGCGATAGCGCTTCACGCGGGCGGCGTGTTCCGGCATCACGTGCGCCATGAACTGCTGCGCCTGGTCGTAGATGTCGTCGGTGTCGATCAGGATGTCGCCGATGTCGTGATTGAAGTAATCACGGATGGCGCGGATCACGAGCGACGATTCCTGGTAGATCAGGAAGGCGCCCTTGCCGCCCTTGGAGGCGCCGTCGATGGCGTTCCAAAGCTTGAGCAGGTAATTCAAGTCCCATTGCAACTCGGGGGCGCTGCGGCCGATGCCGGCGGTGCGCGCGATGATGGACATGCCGTTGGGGTATTCCAACTGGTCCATGTTCTCCTTGAGCTCGGCGCGGTCGTCGCCCTCGATCCGCCGCGAAACACCCCCGCCGCGCGGGTTGTTGGGCCTCAGCACGACGTAGCGTCCGGCCAGCGATACGAACGTGGTGAGCGCCGCGCCCTTGTTGCCGCGCTCTTCCTTCTCGACCTGAACCAGCAGTTCCTGGCCTTCGCGGATCACGTCGCTGATGCGCGCCTGATTGACCGGCACGCCTTGGGCGAAGTAGGTCTTGGAGATTTCCTTGAACGGCAGGAAGCCGTGGCGGTCTTCGCCGTAGTCGACAAAGCACGCTTCGAGCGAGGGCTCGACCCGCGTCACGACGGCCTTGTAGATATTGCCCTTGCGCTGTTCGCGCCCTTCGATTTCGATTTCGTAGTCGAGGAGCTTCTGTCCATCGACGATCGCCAGCCGGCGTTCTTCCGCCTGGGTGGCGTTAATCAGCATCCGCTTCATATAGCGTGGTCCTTAAATTTCCAACGCGCCCTGGAGGGCGCGAACTCGATGCCGGGACGACGCTTCGAAAGACGGGACGGAAATGCGCGAGGAATTGCGACGCGGGTTGCTGAGGGCTAACTCAGCGGGCGTGGCAAGGGCGCGTGGATGAGAGCGAGACGCGGGGCGCCGCGAGGGCGGCCACGGGGTGCCACAGGCGCTGTGGCGTGCAGGACCCGCGGAGCGCGGGCCATCGGCAATGCCATGCCTTCGGCGGTGGCTGTAAGCCACCGCCAGCAGGTCATGAGGATTGCCATCAACACGGGTTGTCTCGTTTCGATCCGTCCGCAGCGGGTGTGCTGGCGGACTGGGGTATTCCGTATCAGTTTCAAAGAGCCGGCTTCACGCAATCCGAGGCGGCTGTTGCCAGCATCTGGCTGGCAATTTGCGCGCGAAGGAATGCGTGGCATCGACCTTCCAGCGTGACCGGTGGCAGTGCGTGGACTAAACTCCAAGGCAAATCAACCACTTACAGCGTTACGCTAGTGAAACAGATTATAGGGGACGCAGCGGCGCCTGCAAGCGCCAAGGCCAAATTCGTGGAGGTGGGCGAGGAATCGGCCGGCCAGCGGCTGGATAACTTTCTCATTCGCCAGCTGAAGGGCGTTCCAAAAACCCATGTCTACCGGATCATCCGCAGCGGCGAAGTGAGGGTGAACAAGGGCCGCGCGGCCGCCGATACGCGGGTCGGTACGGGCGACGTCGTGCGCTTGCCGCCGGTTCGCGTTTCCGAGGCCGCCGCGCAAAAGCTCGACAAGCCGG
>JAQGMT010000407.1 GCA_028292185.1 Ramlibacter sp.
TGGCCCTGTTCGACAAGCTGCTGGCGCGCGGCCTGGTGGAACTCATTCCGGTCATCTTTCTCACCGGCCATGCCGACGTGCCCACCGCCGTGGACCTGGTCAAGCGCGGCGCGTTCGATTTTTGCGAGAAGCCGTTTTCGGATAACGCGCTGGTCGATCGTATCGAGCAGGCGCTCAAGCTCTCGGCCGAAGTGCTGGCCGCCCGCAACGAAAAGCGCATGCTGCAGCAGCGCCTGACGGAGCTGACCGAACGCGAGAGCGCGGTGATGCGCCTGGTGGTCGAGGGCGTGCCGAACAAGTTGATCGCCGACCAGTTGGACATCAGCGTGCGGACGGTGGAAGTGCACCGGGCCCGGGTCTTCGACAAGATGGAAGTGAAGTCCGCGGTCGAACTCGCCAACCTGGTGCGCAGCCTCTAGGCCGGGCCTATTCCTTTTCCTCGTCGCGGATCGGCTCGCCCTTGTTGCGCCCGGAGAACATCGTCCACCACACGATCAACAGCAGCAGCAACAGCGCCAGCAGCGCTTCGAGCAGAATCACGAGCATGAACGGTTTCCTTCGCGCCCGGCGGGAAGTCGCGCGGGTCTTGCTTTGCGCCATTGTAGGAACGATAGCCGGATGCGCCAGTGTGCCGCTGCCGTCCGCCGACGAGGCAGCCCCGGCCGCGCGTGTCTCGCCGCCCGGCTCACCCGGCGAAGCGCTGCCGCTGCCGCCTGCGATCGTGCGGGGCAAGAGCCGCTGGCAAGCAGTGCGCTGGTCTGAACTGCCGGGCTTTCCCGAGGACGCGCTGCACGAAGCATGGAATGCGTGGCTGAAGAGTTGCGAGCGTCCCGGTCCGGTGTTCGCGCCCTTGTGCCCCGAGGTGCGGCAGCTGTCGATCGGCACGGCCGACGAGCAGCGCAGCTGGATGCAACGGCGGCTGCAACCGTATCGGGTGGAGCCGCTGCAAGGTGCGGACGAGGGCTTGCTGACCGCGTATTACGAGCCGGTACTCGAGGCCAGCCGAGTGCGCACGCCGACGCAGGCCGTGCCCTTGTACCGGCCGCCGGCCAACCTGGCGGCGCGCAAGCCGTGGTACAGCCGGCAGGACATGGAGACGCTGCCGGAGGCGCGTGCCGCGCTGCGCGGACGCGAGATCGCGTGGGTGGCCGATCCGGTGGAGGCGCTGATGCTGCAGATCCAGGGCTCGGGGCGCGTGCGTATCACCGAAGCGGACGGCAGCCAGCGCTTTGTCCGGCTGGCCTTCGCGGGCACCAACGACCAGCCCTATCGCAGTGTCGGCAACTGGTTGCTGCAGCAAGGCGCGGTCCGCGATGCGTCGTGGCCCGGCATCAAGGCCTGGGTCGCGCAAAATCCCCAGCGGCTCAACGAGATGCTGTGGAGCAACCCCAGGACGGTGTTCTTCCGCGAAGAGCCGCTGTCCGACCTGGACGCGGCTTTCGGGCCGCGCGGCGCGCAAGGCGTGCCGCTCACCCCCGGCCGCTCCATTGCCGTCGACAAGGACAGCATTCCCTATGGCACACCGGTGTGGCTGGTGTCGCGGGGGCCGGCCCTCGATTTGCGGCGGCTGGTGATCGCGCAGGACACGGGCAGCGCGATCGTCGGCGCCGTGCGCGCCGATTATTTCAGCGG
The DNA here is from genome assembly GCA_028292185.1 of Ramlibacter sp. GTDB lineage: Bacteria > Pseudomonadota > Gammaproteobacteria > Burkholderiales > Burkholderiaceae_C > Ramlibacter. Next base: position 1,633 of record JAQGMT010000407.1, read on the forward strand.
GTGGGGCCCCGAGGCCGGCGACCTCGCCGGACGCCTGAAGCAAACGCTGGCCCTGTGGGTTCTCTGGCCAAGATGAGCCAGCCGCGGCCCCACGAGGACCGCCCGCGCCGCACAATGCGAGGCAGACCGCACGTGAGGAACGACAACATGATCAGATGGCTGGCTTGGCTGGGCTTGGCAGGCGCCGCCGGCGCCGCACTGTGGGGTTGCGCCGCCGCGCCGCCGCTGGCCTCGCCCGCGGTCACCTCCGGCGTGCCCGCACCGGTCCCCGCCCCGGCGGTGGCGGCCCCCGAGCCGCCGGCCGCCGCCAGGGACGCACGTTACCGCTGCGACCAGGGCATCGACTTCACCGTGCGCTTCGCGGACGACAGCGCGTTCATCGACAGCCCCAAGCGCGGCAGTGAGGTGGCGCTGCGCGATGCGGGCGGGGTCACGCCGCAGCAGAGCGTGTACAGCAATGCGCACCTGAGGGCCGAGTTCGGATTGGGACCGGCAGGGCGCGAAGCCAAGCTGCATTACCTGCCCGACCCGCAGATCGCGCATTGCGAACTGCAGTGAGCCGGCGAACACGCCGCCGGGCCGCAGGCATACACTTTGGGCCATGAACGCACCCCTGCCTGAACACATCCGCAAGGCACTGGAAACCGTCACGCTGGATGACAAGTATTCGCTCGACTACGGGCGAGCGTTCATGAGCGGCGTGCAGGCCCTCGTCAAGTTGCCGATGTTGCAGCGCCTGCGCGATGCGCAAGCGGGCAAGAACACCGCCGGCTTCATCAGCGGCTATCGCGGCTCGCCTCTGGGCGGCTACGACCAGGCGCTGTGGAAAGCCGAGAAATTCCTCAAGGCGCAGAACATCGTGTTTCAGCCGGGGGTGAACGAAGAGCTGGCGGCCACCGCACTGTGGGGCACCCAGCAACTGGGCTTCACCCCGCCGGCGACGCACAAGTTCGACGGGGTGTTCGGCATCTGGTACGGCAAGGGCCCGGGGGTCGATCGCACGTCCGACGTGTTCAAGCATGCGAATCTGGCCGGCACCACGCCGTGGGGCGGCGTGATCGCGGTGGCCGGCGACGATCACGTGGCCAAGAGCTCCACGGCGGCGCACCAGAGCGACCATATCTTCAAGGCTTGCGGACTGCCGGTGTTCTTTCCCGCCAACGTGCAGGAGATCCTCGACCTGGGCATTCACGCTTTCGCGCTCAGCCGGTATGCGGGGGTGTGGGCCGGGATGAAAACGATCCAGGAGATCGTCGAGTCGGCGGCCACCGCGATGATCGATCCGGAGCGCGTCGAGATCAAGCTGCCGACCGATTTCAACATGCCGCCCGGCGGCGTGCATATCCGCTGGCCCGACACCGCACTGGAACAGGAAGCACGCCTGTTCGACTACAAGTGGTACGCGGCGCTGGCCTACATCCGTGCGAACCGGCTGAACTACAACGTGATCGAGGGGCCGAACGACCGCTTCGGCCTGATCGCCAGCGGCAAGGCCTTCAACGACACGCGCCAGGCCTTGCTCGACTTGGGCCTGGATGACGACGCCTGCCGCCAGCTCGGCGTGCGGCTGCACAAGGTGGGTGTGGTGTGGCCGCTGGAAGCGCAAGGCACACGCGAGTTCGCCAAGGGGCTGCGCGAGATTCTGGTGGTCGAGGAAAAGCGCCAGGTGATCGAGTACCAGGTGAAGGAAGAACTCTATAACTGGCGCCCCGATGTGCGGCCCAACGTGCTGGGCAAGTTCGACGAGCCCGAGGGCGATTACTCGGGTGGCGAATGGTCGATGGCCAATCCGGCGCAGAACACGCTGCTGCGCGCCAACGCGGATCTCTCGCCGGCGGTAATCGCGCGCGCCCTCGCGCGGCGCCTGCGCAAGCTGGGGGTGGACGGCGACCTGGGCGCGCGCATCGACGCGCAGCTGGCAATGCTGGACGCCAAGGAGCGCTCGATGCAGGTGCTGGAGGTCAAGGGCGATCGCGCACCCTGGTTCTGTTCAGGGTGTCCGCACAACACATCGACCGTCGTGCCGGAAGGCTCGCGCGCGATGGCCGGCATCGGCTGCCATTTCATGGCGGTGTGGATGGACCGTGCGACGGTCGGCTTCACGCAGATGGGCGGCGAGGGCGTGCCGTGGGTCGGGCAGCAGCCGTTCACGACCGAGCAGCACGTATTCGCGAACCTCGGCGACGGAACTTACTTTCACAGCGGCCTGCTGGCGATCCGGCAGTCCATCGCCGCTGGCGTGAACATCACCTACAAGATTCTCTACAACGACGCGGTCGCGATGACCGGCGGGCAGCAAGTCGGCGAGCGGCCCGAAGGCCATTCCGTGACGCAGATCGCGCACAGCATGATGGCCGAGGGTGCGGTGCGGGTGGTGGTGGTCACCGACGAGCCGGAAAAGTACGTGTCGGCAAAATTGCCGCCGGGCGTGCAGGTGCAGCACCGCGACGAACTCGATCGCGTCCAGCGCGAATTCCGTGAGATCAAGGGATGCTCGGTCATCATCTACGACCAGACCTGCGCCACCGAGAAGCGCCGGCGCCGCAAGCGCGGAGCGATGGTCGACCCGGCAGTGCGGGTCGTCATCAACGACCTGGTGTGCGAAGGCTGCGGCGACTGCAGCGTCAAGAGCAACTGCCTTTCTGTCGAACCGCTGGAGACCGAGTTCGGGCGCAAGCGCACCATCAACCAGAGCACCTGCAACAAGGACACCAGCTGCCTCAAGGGCTTCTGTCCGAGTTTCGTCACGGTCGAAGGCGGATCATTGAAGGGGAAAACACGGGTGCAAGCACCCGTGTCCATCGCCGAGATGGGCGAGCTGCCCGAGCCGCTTCTACCCGCGATCAACGGCGCGTTCGGCATCGTGGTGGCGGGCGTCGGCGGCACCGGCGTCATCACCATCGGCCAGCTGCTCGGCATGGCCGGGCACATCGAAGGCAAGGGCATCGTGACGCAGGATTCGGCCGGCCTGGCGCAAAAAGGCGGAGCCACCTGGAGCCACATCCTGGTCGGCGATCGCGCCGAAGACATCCGCACGACGCGCGTCGGCATGGCGGGCGCAGACCTTGTCATAGGCTGCGATCCCATCGTGGCGGCCGGCAAGGAAACGGTGCGGCTGATGCGCGAAGGCCGCACGCACGTCGCCCTCAATTCGCACAGCACGCCGACGGCGGCCTTCGTCAAGGACGCGAACTGGGCCAACCCGGCCGACGCCTGCGTTGGCGAGATCGTGAAGGCGGTAGGGCCTACGGGCGTTTCGACCTTCAATGCGGACCTGGCGGCCACCCGGCTCATGGGTGACAGCATTTATACCAACCCGATGCTGCTGGGGTACGCCTGGCAAAAGGGCTGGATCCCGCTGGCGCGCGAGTCGCTGGTGCGCGCGATGGAGCTGAACGCCGTCGCCGTGGACAACAACAAGGCCGCGTTCGAGTGGGGCCGCCGCGCCGCGCAAGATTGGGCTTCGGTGGAAAAGCTGCTGGGCGGAGCGCAGGTGATTGAATTCAAGAAGCGTGAGACCCTCGACAACCTGATTGCACGCCGGGTGGAATTCCTCACCGCCTATCAGAACGCTGCCTACGCGGCCCAGTACCGCGACTTCGTCCAGAAGGTGCGGCTGGCCGAGACGACGTTGGGCAAAACCGCGCTGGCCGAAGCCGTGGCCCGCTACCTGTTCAAGCTGATGGCGTACAAGGACGAATATGAAGTCGCGCGGCTGCACACCGAAACCGGTTTTCAGGAGCGCATTGCCGCCATGTTCGAAGGCGACTACAAGATCAACTTCCATCTCGCGCCGCCGGCGCTCGCCAGGCGCAACGAAAAGGGCGAGCTGCAAAAACGCAAGTTCGGCCCGGGCATGCTGACCGCGTTCCGGGTCTTGGCCAAACTCAAAGGCTTGCGCGGCACGCCGCTGGACTTCTTTGGCCGCACGGCCGAACGTCGCACCGAGCGCGCGCTGATCGGGCAATATCGCGCGAGCATCGAGCAGGTCCTCGCATCGCTGACGGCGCAAAACCATTCCTTCGCGCTTGAGATCGCCCGGATTCCGGAGCGCATCAAGGGCTTCGGACATGTGAAGGATCGTAACCTTGCGACCGCGCGCCTGGAGTGGGACCGGCTGATGCAGGAGTGGCCGCAGCCAGGAGCCGTTCAGCAGGTCGCCTGACACGCGGATTTATTCCAGCACTCCGCAAAGACGGGTTACAAGTTATTACCGCCAGTAGCGCCGCATACAATCGAATCCTTTCGCCCTTGCGGCAGATTCGCTGCAGTGGTTGACCGCGCCGGCGACCCTGCGCAACACCATCCACACTGGAGCCACCGTGTTCATTTCCTCTGCCTTTGCCCAGACCAGCGCCGGCGGCGACATGCAGTCGTCGCTGATGAGCATGTTGCCGCTCGTGCTGATGTTTGTGGTGCTGTATTTCGTGATGATTCGCCCGCAGATGAAGCGGCAAAAGGAACATCGCACCATGATCGACGCCCTGGCCAAGGGCGACGAAGTCGCGACTTCCGGCGGGGTTATCGGCCGCGTCACGCGAATCACCGACGCCTACCTTAGCCTGGAAATCGCGAACGGGGTCGAGGTGCAGGTTCAGCGCAGCGCCGTCGTGCAAGTGCTCCCCAAGGGAACGATCAAATAACTGAAAACACGGGTGCTTCGCGCCACGTGTCCTTGGTGTTCAACAGATGAATCGATATCCGCTCTGGAAGTACGTGATCATCGTGGTCGCTTTGCTGGTGGGCGTGATTTACACGCTCCCCAATTTCTTCGGCGAAGCGCCCGCGGTGCAGGTCTCGGCCGGCAAGGCCTCGGTGAGGGTCGATGCCAGCACGCAGTCGCGTATCGAACAGGCGCTGGCGGCAGCCGGCATCAAGCCCGTTGCGACCACGCTCGAGAACGCATCGGTCAAGGTGCGCCTTGACAGTGGCGACGTGCAACTCAAGGCCAAGGACGCGATCCAGAAAGCGCTGGTGCCGGATCCGAACGATCCGCCGTACGTGGTCGCGCTGAACCTCTTGTCGGCTTCGCCGCGATGGTTGTCGGCGCTGCGCGCCGCGCCCATGTACCTGGGGCTGGACTTGCGCGGCGGCGTGCACTTCATGCTGCAGGTCGACATGCAGGCCGCGCTGTCCAAGAAAGCCGAGTCGCTGGCCGGTGACCTGCGCAGCATGCTGCGCGAAAAGAACGTGCGGCACGCGGGCATCAACCGCAACGGCCAAGCCATCGAAGTGCGCTTTCGCGACACCCAAAGCCTGGACGCCGCCAAGGCCGTGCTGGCCGACCAGTTCCCCGACCTGCAGGCGGTCGACGCGGCCGAAGGCAGCGACTACAAGCTCACCGCCACCATCAAGCCGGAGGCGGCGCGCCGGGTGCAGGAGCAGGCGCTCAAGCAGAACATGGTGACCTTGCATAACCGGATCAACGAACTCGGCGTGGCCGAGCCGGTGATCCAGCAGCAAGGCCTGGACCGCATCGTGGTGCAGCTGCCCGGCGTGCAGGACACCGCCAAGGCCAAGGACATCCTCGGGCGCACCGCCACACTGGAAGTGCGGATGGTCGATGAAAGCAGCGACGCCCGCGCCGCCGAATTGGGCGGCGCTGCGGTGCCGTTCGGCGACGAGAAATTCCTGGAGCGCAACGGCCAGGCCGTGGTGGTCAAGAAACAGGTGATCCTGACGGGCGACAACCTCACCGATGCGCAACCGGGATTCGACAACCAGACCCAGGAGGCCGCCGTGCACCTGACGCTAGACGCCAAGGGTGCGCGCATCTTCAAGGATGTCACCCGCGAGAGCGTCGGCAAGCGCATGGCCATCCTGCTGTTCGAAAAAGGCAAGGGTGAAGTGGTCACCGCGCCCGTGATCCGCAGCGAAATCGGCGGCGGCCGGGTCCAGATCTCTGGGCGCATGACCACCGTCGAAGCCAATGACGTCGCCCTGCTGCTGCGCGCGGGTTCGCTCGCCGCGCCAATGGAAATCATCGAGGAATTCACCATCGGCCCGACGCTCGGCGCGGAGAACATCACCAAGGGCTTTCACAGCGTGACCTGGGGCTTCGCCGTGATCTGTGCCTTCATGGCCGTCTACTACATGTTGTTCGGGCTGTTTTCCGGCGTGGCGCTGGCCGTCAACCTGCTGCTGCTGGTGGCGGTGCTGTCGATGCTGCAGGCGACGCTCACCTTGCCCGGCATGGCGGCGATGGCGCTGGCGCTCGGCATGGCCATCGACTCGAACGTCCTGATCAACGAACGGGTGCGCGAGGAATTGCGCAATGGCGCTTCGCCGCAAGCTGCGATCAACGCCGGTTACGAGCGAGCCTGGGGCACGATTTTCGACTCGAACATCACCACCTTGATCGCCGGTCTGGCCTTGCTGGCATTCGGCTCCGGGCCGGTGCGTGGTTTCGCCGTGGTGCACTGCATCGGCATCCTGACCTCGATGTTCTCGGCGGTGTTCTTCTCGCGCGGCCTGGTCAATCTCTGGTACGGGCGCAAGAAAAAGCTCAAGACCGTGTCCATTGGCACGGTATGGCGGCCTGACGCCGATGGCGCTATAACCAAAGCCGAGTAAGGTAAACAGAACAAATGGAATTTTTCAGGATCCGCCGCGCGATTCCCTTCATGGAAAACGCGCTGGTGTTCAACATCATTTCGCTGCTGACGTTTGTGGCGGCGGTGTTCTTCCTGACGACGCGCGGCCTGCACCTGTCCGTGGAGTTCACTGGCGGCACCGTGATGGAGGTGGGCTACACGCAGGCGGCCGACGTTGAAAAAGTGCGCAAGTCGGTGTCCGGGCTCGGGTTTGCCGACGTGCAGGTGCAGAACTTCGGCACCTCCCGCGACGTGCTGATTCGGCTGCCGGCGCAAAAGGGTGTGAGTGCCGCACAACAAAGTGACAAAGTGTTCGAGGCCCTCAAGGCCGACGACCCGAGCGTGACCCGCAGGCGGACCGAATTCGTCGGGCCCCAGGTCGGCGAGGAACTGGCGACCGACGGCTTGAAGGCGCTGGCCATGGTCGTGGCCGGCATCATGGTCTATCTGGCCTTCCGCTTCGAGTGGAAATTCGCCGTGGCGGCGATCATCGCCAACTTGCACGACGTGGTGATCATCCTGGGCTTCTTCGCGTTTTTCCAGTGGGAGTTTTCGCTGGCCGTTTTGGCGGCGGTGCTCGCGGTGCTGGGCTATTCGGTCAACGAATCGGTGGTGATCTTCGACCGGATTCGCGAAAATTTCCGGCGCTACCGAAAACTGAACACGGTGCAGATCATCGACAACGCGATCACCTCCACCATCAGCCGCACCATCATCACCCACGGGTCGACCCAGATCATGGTGCTGTCGATGCTGCTGTTCGGCGGCCCCACACTGCATTACTTCGCACTGGCGCTGACCATCGGCATTCTTTTCGGCATCTACTCGTCGGTCTTCGTCGCCGCGGCCATTGCGATGTGGCTGGGCATCAAGCGAGAGGATCTGGTGAAGTCCAGCGGGCGCAAGGACGGGGACCCGAACGATCCGAACGCTGGCGCGACGGTGTAGCAACGTGAGCCAGCGCCGCCTGCCGATCGAGACCAGTGCCCGGATTGCTCGCGAGGCGCGCGAGCAGTTCGTGGTGCTGGTCCGGTCCTGCCTGGCTCCCGCCAGCGAAGGCGTGCGCAACCGGTACTCGGAGCTGGCCCAGACCAGCGGCAGCTCGCGCGACATGCAGGACCGCCGCGATGCGATGATGGATTTCGAGCGCAAGGGCGCCGCCTGGGTTGAGGGCACGGGCAAGGCATGGCAGAAAGCGTTGGTCCCCCCGACCGCGACCGCTCGGGTCAAGACGTCGGCGATCAGCCTTGAATTGATCGGCGACGAAGTCGTGGAGCGAAAGATTCTGTCTTCGCGCCTGGCGCAAGCCATCCAGGAGAAGGCGTCCTGGGAACTCAATGACCTGCGCGTGCGGATGCAGCATCTGGAGTCCAACGAGGAGCTGGCCAGCACCGACGTGCTGCAGCCTGAAGCGCTCACGCAGATTCTGGTGGAGCAATGGTTTGCCGCGGAGCTGTCGCGCGAAGGCTGGATGATGGTGCAGGACGCCATCCAGAAGGCCGTTCTGGCGCAGGTGCCGGAAGCGTATCGCCTGACCAATGAGTTCCTGGTGAAGCACGGGATCATGCGCGACATCGATCTGAGCACCCGGGTCAAGCGCGGCGCCTCCCCATCCGGCGGCCGCAGATCCGACGGCGGGGCTCACCCGCAAGGCGATCCGAACGACCGCTCCGGCTTCAGCCGCAGTGCGCCCGGCAGCTTCGGCGCGTCCGGCTACGACACATCGGAGTTCGGCGGCGCTTACTCCGGTGACAGCGGTGGACGTGCGGGTGGCGGTGGCGGATCCGACGCTGGCGGCTCGGGGCGCAACACCGGCCAGGGCGGCGCGCATGGACAAGGGCGAGTCCAAGGCGGGGGCGCCGGCGGCGCTCAAGCCCGCGGCTTCGGCGGCGGCCAAGGCGGCGGACAGGACGGCGGATACGCTGGCGGTCAGGGCGGCGGGCAGGGGGGCGGGCAAGGCGGGCGCTCGGGCGGCGGTCAGCGGGGTGTCACAGGACCTGGCGGCGTCGCGACTGGCCCGGGCGGAGGCGGACGCGCTGGGGGCGCGGGCGCCGGCAATGGGGGTGCAGGCGAAGGCTACACCTCCCAAGGCGCACCCGGCGGCGCCGGCGGGCGCGGCGGCAACGTCGCTGATGAAACCCGCCTCATGACCTCGGTTCCGCCGCTGGCGCGCGCCAGGATGCGCGCCAGCGGCGTGCTCGGGCAGCTGCGCCGCCTGCTGACTGAAAAGGTGGTCGGCTTCGACGGCAGCCCCGTCACCCGGCCGTCACCGGCGCTCGCAGAAGCAATCTCGCAGCACGTCACCCAGGTGCAGGCGACGCAAGCGCAGGCCGGCGCCACCTTGCACGAGGAGCTGGTGTACGACGACGCCGCCGTGCACGAGGTCGCGGTCGACCTGCGGCGGCGCACCGGCGAGCTGAAGAAAAAGGCGGCGACCTCCACCGAGAAGGCGACGATTGAAATCGTGGCGCTGATGTTCCAGAGCATCCTGGCCGAAGAGCGGATCCCGCCAGCCGTGCGGGTCTGGTTCGCGCGCTTGCAAATGCCGGTGCTGCGCGTGGCCATCGCCGAACCCGAGTTCTTCGGCACGCTCGAACATCCGGCGCGCCAGCTGATCGACCGCATGGGTTCGTGCGTGATGGGCTTCGATGCCGCCGCCATCGGCGGCAGCGCGCTGGAAGTGGAAATCAAGCGGGTGGTGCAGGTGATCGAGCAGTACCCCGAGACCGGACGGCGGGTGTTCCAACTGGTCTACGACGAGTTCCAGAAGTTCCTCTCTCGCTACCTGACGGAAAAGACGCCGACGCAGCGCCTGGTCTCGGTGGCCCAGCAGGTGGAGCAGAAGGAAACCCTCGCCATCCAGTACACCATCGAGATGCGCAGCATGCTGGCCGACATGCCGGTGCGCGACGAGATCCGCGAGTTCCTGTTCAAGGTCTGGGCCGAGGTGCTGGCGTTGGCCGCCATCAAGAACGGGCCGCAGCATGAAGACACGCTGGCGCTGAAGAAGGCGGCGACCGAACTGGTGTGGGCGGCCAGCGCCAAGCCCAATCGCAATGAGCGCGCACGGGTGATCAAGGACCTGCCGGCGCTCTTGCAACGGCTGCGCCAGGGCATGACCCTGGTGGGCATCGAAGGCAAGGCCCAGGAGGCGCACATCAAGACCATCGGCGAGACCCTCGCCGATGCGTTCCTGTCCAAGACCGAAGCCATCCCGCAAGGCACCATCGAGGCGATGGCCAAGCGGCTCGCGCACCTGGAAGATTTCGTCGCCACCGACCCCGACACCGACTTGCCGCTGGATGCGCAGAGCATCGAAATGATGTTGGGGATGGATGCGTCGATGATCGAGGTCATCGCCGATGGGGGCTCGCGGCCCAGTGCCGCCATGCTGTCCTGGGCCGGTGAACTGCAGCTGGGAAACTGGTTCGCGCTCGATCACAACGGCGCCACCACGCAGGTGCAATATGCATGGTGCAGCGAGCGCAAGCAGTTGCACCTGTTCGCGGCGCCCGGCGGCCGCAGCTACCTGATACAAGCCCGCCGGCTGGCGGCGTACCTGCAGGCTGGCCTGCTGGTGCCGGCCGAAGAGGAAGGCCTCACCGTACGCGCGACGCGCGACGCGCTGGCCAAGCTCGACGCGAACCCGGAACGTTTACTTCAGTAAAAGCCCACAAGCACAAGGCCCGCGTTGCGGGCCTTGTTTTCTCCTTGTTGCCGCTTTAATGCGGCAACCTTCCTTCGGCCGGATCGCACAACTCGTCGAGCACCAAAGCATCGGGCTCCTGGTCCAGGCTCCAGTAAACCATCAGCACGATGATCTTCAGGTCGTCCAGCGACACCGGACGGCTCGAGGACGCGGCCATCGCGCGCTCGACCACCAGCTCGCGCATGGGCGCGGGCAGAACGCCGGCAGAGTC
>JAQGMT010000440.1 GCA_028292185.1 Ramlibacter sp.
GCAGATCGAGGGCAAGATGACCCTGGTCTACAAGAAGGGCTCGGACTTGAGCAAAGGCGTTGCCATGTCCGGCCACCTTGCCGGCACCGGCACCCGCTTCACCGTCAAGGAAGATGCCCTCCGGGTCCTGAAGCGCAAGGTGCTGTCCGGGGCCGTCGTGGTCGGCGGCACCACGGCGCCCCTGGGCATTCCGTTTTCGGATTTCGAAGGCGTGATGGCCATGCAAGCCCTGCCGACCGCCTTTTTCATTCCGGTGGAAGGCGAGCTGGTGGGCGAAAAACTAAAGCTCACCCTGGGACCCTCGCGCACCGACTTCAACACGACCTATACCGTGGCCAAGGGTCGTTATGCGGTTGGCGGCGTGTTGTCCATGGGCGTGATCGTATTCACCAGCTTCGAAGTCGGCTTCGACACGGCGCGCGGCTTCATCGACAAGGCAACCGACTCGGACCTCGGCCCGATCACCATTCCGGTAGCCATGGGCAAGACCCTCATGAAGGGCGAGCGCACCTTCACTGCGCAGCGCAACAAGAACATTGCCAAGGGTGAATACGAAGTGAAGATCACCCTGTGCAATCCGAAATGTCCGTGACGCCGCAATGCAGACGGTGCTTCTGAGGAGGTGAGCCAATTGCCAGAACGGCGAAGGGCTGCGTCCCGAGCAAGGCTACTCCGTGGGCCTATGAACTCTTCTTTTTGCAGTGCGTCACAAAGGCCGGATCGGTGTTGGAGATGTTCAAATTGATGTCGTCGGGCTTGTCCCACGTCACATCGACGCCCATGGCCCCGTGCTTTGATTCCTGGCGCGGCTTGCCGTAGCGCTTGAGCATCAGGTCCTTCAAGGCGTTGCCCTGCTTCTCGTTGTCCACGCCGTAGTAGACGCAGGTCAAGCCGTCGCCCTTGGTCGGATCGAAGACGAATCGGACGGTCAGCGCGATCCCGTCATCGGTATACGAGCCAGCAGCTTCGCGGCGCACGTTCGGCGCGAGGGTGGCGCGATCCGCGCCGGTCAGCAACTTGACCTTGCCACCGGAGGCCGCGACCACCTGACCGGCTGTCATGCCCCACTGGGTGAAGGCCCAATCCGCCTGCGCCGCCGAGGTCAGCATCAGGCCGGCAGCAACGAGTACAACAAGGCGATGGTTCACATTTCCTCCTGTTCGAAGTGAGGTTATTCATTGCCACAGCGGCTGTCAAGCAGCTGGCCACTACCGCCCTGGTGACCTTCCACCGCCCTCAGCCTTGATCCTGACCGAACATGTTTTGGCGTATGTGTTCGAGGTGGTGCTGCATCAGGCGCCGCGCCGCGGCCGCATCGCGGGCACGTACTGCATTCACCAGCGCGACGTGTTCTTTAAAGTGCTTCTTCTTCAAAGCCTTGGTGAGTGTGCGGCGCTTCAGTTCGCCCCATTCCGCCGCCAGGCGGACCTCACTGACCATGGCATAGATCGCCACGAACAGCGCGTTGCGGGAGGCGGCCGCGAAAGCGCGGTGAAGCATGTCATCCCAGTGCTCGAATTCTTCGAGGGTGCGGCTGCGCTGCGCCTCGTTCAGACAGTTGTCCATACCGTCGATTTCTGCTGCGCTGGCCCGGCTGACCGCCTGCTCGATCACCAGGGGTTCCAGCATCAGCCGCAGTTCCATGACATCGCGCGGGCTGGCCAGGCGCGAGATCGACATCGCTCCAGAAGATGCCGGTCGCGCTGCGGTTTGCAGCGACGCAAGAGCGTGGCTGACGAAGGCGGCGGCACCGCGGCCGGCGTTGCCCCTTTTCACGAACGTTCCTCGCCCCACCTCGCGGCCGATCCACCCTTCGGTCTCGAGGTCGCCCAATGCCTTGCGAATGGCGCCGCGGGCGCCGCCGAACTGCCCGACCAGTTCGCGTTCCGTCGGTAGTTGGTCGCCGGGGCGAAGTTGCCCGGACTCTATTCGAGTCAGTACGTGGCGAGACACGGCGATTGCGGTTTCGCGTGCGCGCTGCCGGACGTTAAGGACAGATTCAGGCATGGTCGCAATTTTATTGGTATGGAATTGGTCTTGTTACCTGGATTATCGCTTTCGAGGGTAAGTCCGCATCTTCTGAGCAAATTGGCGCCAATAAGATATTGAATTGGTCAGCATATAAAAAGGCTCCGTATGAAGTTCACCCGATCGGTGCTCGCCGCCGTTGGCCTCGCCGCGGCTCTCACGACGGTCGCCGCATCGGCGCAGACCTATCCCGAGCGGCCGGTCACGATCATCGTGCCCTTCACGCCGGGCGGCGTTTCCGACATTACCGCCCGGCCACTGGCTGCCGGCCTCACTGCGGACCTGGGCCAGAGCGTCATCATCGAGAACAGGGGCGGCGCGGGCGGGGCCATCGGCATGGCTGCCGCGGCCAAAGCCAAGCCGGATGGGTACACCGTTCTGATGGCGTTGCCCAGCATGATCACCATCCCTATCTCGGATCGCATCAGCGGCCGGCCGGCCACATTCCAGGCGGCGCAGTTCCGGCCGGTTGCGCGGCTCACCGCCGACCCGACGGTGCTCGCGGTGCGCGCGGACAGTCCCTGGAACAACCTGGCCGATTTCGTCAAAGAGGTGCGCCAGAACCCGGGCAAGATTTCCTACAGTTCATCCGGCATCTATGGCACCACCCACGTCGCGATGGAGATTTTGGCGAATGCGGCCGGCCTGAAGATGATTCACGTGCCTTTCAGCGGCGGCGGCCAGCAGGTCACGGCGTTGTTGGGAGGGCAGGTGCAGGCCACCATGCAGACGCCGGGTGCCATCGCCGCCCACGTGGCCGCCGGCAAGCTCAAGGTGCTGGCTGCGCTCAGCGCGCAGCGCGTGCCTTCGCTGCCGCAGGTACCGACTGCACGTGAACAAGGCTACGACGGCGAGTTCTACCTCTGGACCGGCATGTTCGTTCCTGTGGGCACCCCGGACGCAATCGTCAACCGGCTGCGTGAGTCGGTGAGGAAGGCTGCGGCGCATCCGACCTTCACCAATGCGATGGCGGCGCAGACCACCCCCATTCAGTACCTGGATTCCGACGACTTCGCACGTTTCCTGGTAGCCGATACGCGGCGCTTCGAGGACGTGCTGGGCAAGATGGGCAAGATCGAGTAATCACGAGATACAACATGAAAATTATCAATTTCGAGTCACCCACCGGCCCCCGCGTCGGTGCCATGGACGGTGAGGCGGTGGTCGACTTCGTCGCCTTGAATGAGGCCGCCCCGTTTTTGCCGGCCAACTTGCGGCCTGCGCTGCACGACACCGTTTCGCTGATTCGTGATTGGGATGCACTCCAGCCAA
>JAQGMT010000090.1 GCA_028292185.1 Ramlibacter sp.
TGCCGCGGGCCCGCACCCAGTCCGGCAGCGCCATCTGCGCCGCCACCGTCAGGGAGTTGGCCACCGAAATCCAGGCCATGCCGGAGATGAACATCGCCGGCACCGCGACGTAGATGTTCGGCGCAAAAGCCACGCCCACCGCCGCGGTCGCCTGCAGCGCCGTGGCGAAGCCGATCAACTGCTCGCGCGGCATCAGGGCGCGGATGCGCGGCATCGACAGCGCCGACAGGATGGCCCCGGCGCCCATGGCCGCCAGCAGCACGGTGAAGGTGCCGGCCGCGCCGCCGGGCAGGGCGCGTGCCACCAGGGGCAGCAACGCCAGCAGAGCGGTGGAGTGCAGGAAGAACAGCCCGATGCGCAGCAGGATGGCGCGCAGGCGGCGCGACTGCCGCACGAACTGCAGGCCCACGCGCATGGCGCTGCCAAGGCGTTCGCGGCCCAGCGGGCTTTCCTTTTGCTCGCGCCGCCAGCGCATGATGATGAAAGCCGCCGCCAGCGACAGCACCGCATTGAGCACGAAGACCCAGGCGCTGCCGGCGCTGGCAATGATGGCGCCGGCCGTCAGCGGCCCGATGATGCGCGAGCCGTTCATGGCCACGCCGTTGAGCGCCAGCGCCGCCGGCAGCTGCGGCCGCGGCACCACCTCGGGGATGATGGCGGCGAACACGGGCCAGCGCAACGCCAGCCCGACGCCGTTGATGAAGGTCAGGACCAGCAGCAGCGGCGCGCTCATCCAGCCCAGCAGGACGGCCGCGCACAGCACGACCGAGTTGGCCGCCACCCAGAACTGGGTGATCATGAAATAGCGGCGGCGGTCCAGGATGTCGGCCAGGGCGCCGCTGGGCAGCCCCAGCAGGAAGACCGGCAGGGTGGAAGCCGACTGCACCAACGCCACCCACAGCGGCGAGGGCGCCAGCGAGGTCATCAGCCATGCTCCGGCGACGTCGTTCATCCACATCGTCGTGTTGGCGGCCACCCAGGTGATCCACAGCATGCGGAACACCGGCTGGCGCAAAGGCGCCAGCGCGGAAAGCGAATCCTCCGCGGGCCGGGCAGCGGAGGTGGCAGTGAGGTCTTCCGGCATGGACCTTAGTAGCGGCGTTCCAGCACCATCTGGTCGTTCTCGCGCTTCATCTGGAAGCGGCTGAGGAAGCTGTTGCCCAGAAGCACGAACGGCATGGCGGCGGGAACCACGGAAGCATCGACGTCGTGGATTTCCACGTCACCGACGCGCACCGAGGCGAGCTTGATCTTCCAGATCGTGACGGTGCCGTTGGCGGTGCTGCTGCGCGCGACTTCGCCGCTCTCGTACTTCAGGCCGATCCGCCGGGCCTCCGGTACGCCGATGGACACCGACGTCGCGCCGGTGTCGACCATGAATCGCACCGCCTGCCCGTTGATGGCGCCGGCTGAAAAGAAGTGCCCGCCGGATTCGGCATTCATGACGACGCGCGAACTGTGCGCCGGCCCGCCGCCCGTGCCGCCGACGCTGGCCGGCGCTTCGCCGACGCGAAGGGTCTGCCGCTTTCCTGCGATTTCGACCAGGGCCTCGTCGCCTGTGGTGGACAGCACCTTCACTCCCTTGTGCGTTTCGCCCGCGGCGACGGTCCTGGGCGCCGCGCCGTCGATGATCAGCAGCGCCTTGCCGCCGAGCATGCCTTGCAAGGCGACGGACTGGCCCCACGCCGCCGAAACACACAAGGCAAGGATGCCGAGGAAAAAAAGCTTCATCGGATCAATCGCGGAAGTTATTGAACGACAAGGGAACGTCGTCGATTTCCTTGCGGATCAGCGCCATGGCGGATTGCAGGTCGTCGCGCTTGGCGCCGGTGATGCGCACCGCGTCGCCCTGGATCGCTGCCTGCACTTTGAGTTTGCTGTCCTTGATGAGGCGGGTGATCTTCTTGGCCTGCTCGGTCTCGATGCCATTGCGCACCTTGAGCACCTGCTTGACCTTGTCGCCCCCCATCTTCTGAACGTCGCCCTTGTCGAGAAAACGGACATCGACGTTGCGCTTGGTCAGCTTGTTGGTGAGGATGTCTTCCACCTGGCTGAGCTGGAACTCCGCGTCGCCAAAAAGGGTGATCTCCTTGTCCTTCAGATCGATGTCTGCGGACGTGCCCTTGAAATCAAAGCGCGTGCCGATCTCCTTGGCGGCGTTTTCCACCGCGTTCTTCACCTCCACCATGTTTGGCTCGCAGACTGTGTCGAATGACGGCATGGGTCCTCCGCTTTCTAGTGATGCGACAATTCTCCCATGATCGTGGAGCAAAACGTGCCCCTGCAGCCGCACAACAGCTTTGGCATTGTTGCCAAGGCGCGGGCTCTGGTGCGGGTGCGCGGCGAAGCGGACATCCAGCAGGTGCTCCGCGATCGCGAATACGGCACTGTGCCCAAGTTCGTGCTGGGCGGCGGCAGCAACATCGTGCTCACCGGCGACGTCAAGCCGCTGGTGCTCAAGGTCGAGGTGATGGGACGCCGCCTGGTCGACGACGGGCCCAAGGCGGTGGTGCTGGAAGCCGGTGCGGGCGAAAACTGGCACGAGTTCGTGACCTGGACCCTGGAACAAGGCCACGCGGGCCTGGAAAACCTCGCGCTGATTCCCGGCACCGTGGGCGCGTCGCCCGTGCAGAACGTCGGTGCCTACGGCGTGGAACTGCAAGACCGTTTCGAGTCGCTCGACGCCATCGACCTGGTCACGGGCAAGAGCTTCACCCTGGACGCGGCGCAATGCGCGTTCGGCTATCGCGATTCGGTATTCAAGCACGTGGCCTCCAAGGACGGCGACTTTGGCCTGGGCGGCCGCGCGCTGATCGTGAGGGTGCGCTTTCGCCTGCCCAAGCCGTGGAAGCCGGTGCTCGGCTACGTCGACCTGCAGCGCAAGATCCAGGAGACCGGCATCCGCGAGCCCGACGCGCGCCAGATCTACGACTGGGTCTGCGCGGTGCGCGGCGCCAAGCTGCCGGACCCGCGGATCATCGGCAATGCGGGCAGCTTTTTCAAGAACCCCACGGTCACGCCCGAGCAGTGCCAGGACATCATCGCGCGCGAGCCGAACATCGTTCACTACCCGCTCCCGGACGGCACGGTGAAACTCGCCGCAGGCTGGCTCATCGACGCCTGCGGCTGGAAAGGCAAGTCGGTGGGCAATGCGGGCGTGTACGAGAAGCAGGCGCTGGTGCTGGTCAATCGCGGCGGCGCCACCGGCGGTGAAGTGGTGACGCTGGCCCGCGCGATCCAGACCAGCGTGTACGAGCGCTTCGGCATTCGCCTGGAGCCCGAGCCCGTCGTCGTCTGAGCAGGCTCGTCCGCGCAAGGCCAATTGCGGCCTTGGCCTACGCGGCCTCAGCCGCAAACTGCCCATAGTGGGAGGCTGCTTGGCCCGCTGACCTTTTTTGCGTGCATTTCATCCCTGGCATTGATCGGCATGGCTGTACCTCCGTGGCTGAACGCCTCAGCTGTGCCGTGGGAGCCGCCATCTTGCTGGGCAGCTTCGTGATTGCGCCAGCGGCGTCGGCGCAGCAGCCTGCCGGTGCCGCAGCATCGGGGCTGGAGGCGGCGAGCGCGAACGGCCCAGCTTTTTCCATCGACATCCGTGCGCCGGCGTCCGTGCGCGACATCCTGGAGCGTCACCTCGAGCTGCAACGCTATCGCGAAGTATCCGACCTTGACGATGTTGAGCTGGCTCGCCTCATCACCCAGGCCGAGCAGAACGTGCGCGAGCTGGTCGGCACGCAAGGCTACTTCAATCCGCGCATTTCGATACGGCGCGAGCAGGCTGCCGCGGGCGCCCGGCCGGTGATCGTCGTCGAAGTGGATCCCGGCGTGCCCGCGCAAGTGGGCGACGTGAAGCTGGAGTTTCAAGGCGACATCGCGCAATCTCCGGAGGCGTCCGCGGTTTCGCAGCGGCAGGAGATCGTCGACAGCTGGCGCCTGCCGCGCGGCCACCGATTCACCCAGGACGATTGGGAGGGCGCCAAGATGCACGCGCTGCGGCAACTGATCGCGCGCCGTTATCCGGCGGGGCGCGTGAGCTACAGCCTGGCGGAAGTGGACGCGCCTTCGAATCAGGCGCGGCTGGGCCTGCGGTTCGACTCAGGGCCGCCGTTCCGTCTTGGCCAGATGGACGTGACGGGCATGCAGCGCTACGACACCCGCCTGGTGCCGCGGCTCGCGCGCTTGACGCCCGGGAGCCTGTACGACGAGGAGGCGATCGTCCAGGCGCAGCTGCGCTTGACCGCCAGCGGTTATTTCGACTCCGCCTTCATCTTCGTGGATCCGGAGGGCGACCCCAATGCTGTGCCGGTGCAGGTGAATGTGCGCGAAGCGCCGCTGCACAAGGTGGTGCTGGGCGCGGGCCTGTCCACCGACAGCGGGCCGCAGGCCTCGCTCGAGTACCGCAACAACCAGGTCCCTGGCATCGGCTGGCGGGCCGTCACCAAGTTGCAGCTGGAACGCAAGTCGCCGTACGCGCAAACCGAGTGGACCGCCTTTCCGGGCGAAGACGGCTGGCGCTGGGGCGTCCTGGCACGGGCGGAGCGCGTGGACGACGGCACGTTGCTGACGCGCGGCCAGCGCTTGCGCTTCGGGCGCACCTGGGTCAACGATCACATCGAGCGCAATATCTACGCGCAGTACGACCGTGCCAGCGTCCAGGTGTTGGGCAACGCGCCGCCCGCACTCGCCGATATCGGCGACGGCGTTGCGGTGAGTGGCAACTATGTGTGGACCGGCCGCTACTTCGATCGCAACCCGTTTCCCTCGCGCGGCTACGGCGTTGGCTTCGAGCTTGGCGCGGGACTGACGCTCACCGGCACCAGGAGCCCGTTCCAGCGCACCGTCGTGCGTTGGCTCGGCATTCACGCACTGGAGGTCGGACGCTTGCAGCTGCGCGCCGAAGGCGGTGCGGTGCTGGCGCGGTCCAGCGCCCGCGTACCTTCGACCCAGATGTTCCGCACCGGCGGCGACATCACGGTGCGCGGCTACGGGTATCGCGACATCGGCGTGGATCGCGGAAGCGGTGTGATCGCGCCGGGCCGATACATGACGGTGGGCAGCATCGAGTGGCAACGGCCGATCAAACGCAACGGCCTGGAAACCAATTGGGAAAGCGCGCTATTCGTCGACGGCGGCGCGGTGGGAAACCGCACGGCCGACCTGCGCCCCGCGTTTGGCGTCGGCGCCGGGGTGCGCTGGAAAAGTCCGCTCGGGCCGGTGCAAGCGGACGTGGCGTATGGTCTGCGCAGCAAGCAGGTGCGGCTGCACTTCAACATAGGCGCGACGTTTTGAAGCGCAGCTGGCTTTCACTGGCAGCGAAGGCGCTTGCGTATGGCGCCGGCGGGCTGGTCGTGCTCGTGATCGTCGCGGCTGCCGGCTTCTGGTGGTGGACGGGCACACCCCAGTCGCTGCAGTGGGCCTTGCATTACGCGGCCCGCACCCAGCCGTTGACGGCCGAAGGTGTGCAAGGTTCCTTGCGCACTGGCTTGCAAGCCGCGCGTCTGCAGTGGGAGCGCGACGGCCTGAAGATCGAGGCCTTCGAGGTGCACCTCGCCTGGCAGCCGCTGGAGCTGGCGCGACGCACCGTCAAGCTCGATCAGTTGGTGGCCGCACGGCTGCGCGTCGAGGACCATCGTGCTGCGGACTCCAAACCCGCGCAGGCACCGGCCTCGCTCGCGATCCCGCTGCGGGTGCAGATCGACCAGGTGAGGGTGGGGCAGCTGCAATGGGCGGCGGCAGCGAACAGCATCGAGGCAAGCCAGCTCGCCGGCAACTACGCGTTCGACGGCAATCAGCACCAGGTCCAGGTCGACAATCTACTTTGGGCCGGCGGCAACTACAGCGGCGACGCCAACCTCGGCGCGCGCGGCAAGCTGCCGCTGGAAGCCAACCTGCAAGGGCGATTCGAAACTGCCGTACCCGGCAGCCCGGCGAAACTGCCTCTGACCTTCACTGCATCGATGCGCGGACCGCTCACCGATCTGCGCGCGCAGGCGCTGCTCGAAAGCCCGAGCGGCTCAGCAAGCGCAGGCACGCGAGCGACAGTCACTGCGCGCATCACGCCATGGGCCGAGCAGCCCGTGGTCGAAGGCCGTGCGGATCTGCAGCAGCTCGACGTCCGCGCCTTGTGGCCCCAGGCGCCGCATACGCGTCTGGGCGGACGCGTCGAGGTGCGGCCGGCGGGCACCGGGACGTGGGCCTTGAGCGGTGACCTCATCAACGAGACGGCAGGTCCGTGGGACAAGGAATTGCTACCCGTGGATCGCCTGGTCGCCACCGGCGAATGGCGCAAAGGGGGCCTGGCCATGGTGCGGGAGCTCGAAGCGCGACTCGGAGGCGGCTCCGTGCAAGCCAGTGGAGAGTGGCGCGGCGAAGATGGCTGGGCCGTCAAGGGCAAGCTCACGGGGGTCGATCCGGCAGCCGTGTACAGCCCGATGGCGCATCTTCCCATCAGCGGCCGGGCCGACCTGGAGGGGCAGGGCCAGGCTGTGTCCTTCGAAGTTGACCTTAAGGCGAATGCGGCGAAGGCCGCGCCAGCGCGCGCAAACGCGAACCGATTGACAGCCGCCATGCAAGCGCTGGAACTGCGTGAGGCGAACGCGCGCGGCCGCTGGTCGAAAGACTTGCTGAGCTTGTCGCGGCTGGAGGTGCATACCAAGGATGCGGCGTTGACGGCCTCCGGCGAAATTCATCCGCAGGCACGTTCCGGCAGCGGCCGGGCCAGCCTCGACGCGCCAGGATTGCTAGCGCGCGCCGAAGGCAAACTGGCGCAAGCCAGCGGTGGCGGCAGCTTGCGCGCGTCGAGCGCGAACCTCGAGCAAGCCGTGCGGTGGCTGGCCAAGCTGCCGGGGACCTCGGGTGCCCTCGGCGGCATGGCGGTGGGCGGGCGCGGCGACATGCAACTCGCCTGGCAAGGCGGATGGCTCGATCCGTCGGTGCAGGGCAACGTGACCCTGCCCATGTTCGAGTGGCGAGGCGGTTCGCCCGCTCACGCCCAGCAAGCAAATGCCCCAGCGGACTGGACGGTGCGCGATGCCGTTGCTTCAGTGGCCGGCCGTTTGAGCGACGCGGCAGTGCAAGTGCGCGGGCACGCCGAGCAAGGCCAGCGCCGAATCAATCTCGATCTGGCAGGACGGGGCGGCCGCCGCTCGATGTCGCCCGACGTGTGGCAGGGGCAACTCGCTTCGCTGCATGTGGACGCGAGCGACCCGGCGATCGGCGCGGGAAACTGGACCTTGGCCTTGCTGCGCCCCTTCGACTTGCGCTGGTCGGCCGCCAGCTTCGACGCGGGCGCGGGCCAAGCCAGCTTGGCCGCGCCGCAGCGCAGTCCAGCGGGCGCAAACAGCGACAAGCCCGCGACGCTGGCGTGGGAGCCGGTGCGCTGGCGCGAGGGCGAGTTGCGCACCGCTGGAAAGCTGTCCGGCTTGCCACTGGCGTGGCTGGAACTGCTGGGCGGGCCGCAGCTGGCGGGTACGGCGGTCTCCGGCGATATGGTGTTCGATGCGCAATGGGACGCCAGCTTGGGCCCAGCCGCGCGCATCCGCGCGTCGCTGGTGCGCAGCCGCGGCGACCTCACGGTGCTGGCCGAAAACGCCGAAGGCACATCGGCCCGCGTTCGCGCCGGTGTGCGCGACGCCCGTCTTTCGATCACCAGTGAAGGTGACGCCGTCGTTGCCCTGCTGCGGTGGGACACAGAACGTGCCGGCAGCGCGGAAGGCCGACTGGAAACGCGCATCGCCCGAGGCGGCGCCGCAGGTTGGCAGTGGCCCGACAGCGCGCCGTTGGCGGGCTCGCTGCGGGCGCAGCTTCCGCGGATCGGCGTGTGGTCGCTGCTGGCGCCGCCAGGCTGGCGCCTGCGCGGCTCGCTGGCGAGCCAAGTGA
>JAQGMT010000098.1 GCA_028292185.1 Ramlibacter sp.
GCCACCTCCGCCGCCGCCACCTCCGCCACCGCCACCGCCACCACCGCTCCCGCTCCCGCTCCCGCTCCCGCTGCCGCTGCCGCCACCACCGCTCCCGCTGCCGCCACTACTGCCACTACTGCCACTACTGCCACTACTGCCGCTGCTGCCGCTGCCACTACTGCCACTACTGCCGCTGGTGCCACTGCTCGTTCCGCTGCTGCCCCCCGAGCTGCCAACGAAGTCCTTTATGTCCACGCGGTCGATCGTTATCTTTTCGTCTGGTCCGACTCGGCCGGTGACTTGCACGCGTTGGTCGACGCCCAGCGCGTTGCCCCCGGAGATCCGCACGTCAGCTGCAAGACTCATGACGAAGTTGCCCAGGTTCAGCACATCGCCCTGCAATGCATGGACGTAGCCCTCGAGTACCACCTTGTCCACCCGTCCGACACTGCGCCGGGTGGGATCGACCTCGATGCTTTGCGCGTGCACCCGCGTGCCGTCCCACAGCCCGCGAACCAGCACCTCCGAGCCCGTGGTTGCCGTGGCCGGCAAGCTGACGCGGTCCAGCGACACTGGTGTCCCGTCCAAGATAAATCCGCCTGTATCCAAGCGGCTGACCGTGCCGACCATCTGCGCCTGGGCCTGCGGCGCGACGGGCTGGATGCGGGAGGCCTTGATCTCGCCCGAAGTCAGGCGATAGCCGCTGACTTGCGCCCAGTCGCCGCTGGCGAGGTGCGCTATGTCGCCGGGCTTGTCCGCGATGATCGATTGACCGAGGATTTCCAGCCGGCCGGTGCTTGCGTCGACGCTGCGCACCGGCCCGATGAGGACGTGGAGCATGGCAATCCGGCGGGCCGCGATGGCGGTGCCCTCGCCTGCTGCGCGCAGCGCGACCACTTGTCCGACGGCGAGTTCGCCGGCGGTGCCCGCGCGGCCGTCAGCAAGCACGGGCGTGCTGGGGTCGTAGTGCACTTCCAGGCCGTTGACGCAAATGCTGGCGAAACCGGTGATCACGCCCACGATACCGGTCCCGCCGATACCGCCGTCGCCGATGCCGGTGCCGCCGATTCCCGGACGACCGGCGACTGTGTCCTGCCCCGGCCCGCGCGCCGGCCTACCCGTGCCGCCCAGGCCGGGCGCGCTCGCCGGATTGATGGTGCTGGCGTTGGCCGCGCACATGTCCGGCGTCTGCGCCCGGGCGTGCGGCAGGCTGCACAGGGACAGCGCCACGAGCGCCGCGAGGGCCAAGCCGCGCACCGAGAGGGCGCCGGCCGGCGGAAAGAGAGTCCGCTTCATCTAAGTTGTCCCATCCGAAACCTCGGCCGGGGCTGCCTGCACCGCAGCCGCCGGTTCAGTGTAGAAGTAGATGCCGAAGGTCATACGCTGGCGCGGTTCCGTGGCCGCGGCGTCGGACTTCTCCAGGTCCATTGCGCTTTTGTTCAGCGCCAGCAGTGCGGCCATTCCTTTTTGCTCGGCCTGGGCGGCCAGCTTCGCGATCGAGGCCGCGCTCAGCGCGTCGTAGTGAACGCTGCGCTCCAGAAACGGCTTGGGTGCGCCGGCCAGGTTGTGAGCGGCCGCCGAAATATGGTCATGCAAATTGTGGGCGAAGTAAAACGCCTTCTCGTCGAAGCCCGCGGCCGGAATGAACGCCTCCACGTTCAGGCAAACACGCTGCGCGCTGTCGAAATGCACGACACCCAGCCGCAGCCATTCGTCGAGCACCACCCGGGGACGGATGTCGCTGTTGACACCGGCGACCAGCGCCTCGAACGACAGGTCGCCGCCTTCGCTGGCAAAGCGGGCCAAGGGCTTGGGCCGGCCGTTCTTGTCAAGATAGTGGGGGGAGGCCAGCCAGACGGCCACCAGCTGCGCGCCCAAGGACACGACCGAGGGCATGATTTCGGCCCCGCTGCTGCGCTGGCGGCGCAGCCGATTGACCTCTTTGCGATGGACGCCTGACACCAGGCTGACGCGGCTATCGGTCGGCGCTTTCGCTCCGATTCGGAAATCCTCTTCAGCGACCTCGACGAAGAGCGCCTTCAGCAGTTCGGACACCCAGGGGTAGGTCGCGCCGCAAGCCAGCATCAGTCGCACCAGCGGTCGCAGCATGCGGCGCAAGGCGCGCACGAGCGCAGGCGGCGGTGCGGTACTGGCAGCTTCCGGAAACTTCATGGTTGGACGGCTTGGGCCATGGGCTCATTCTAGCCTTCCGTGGGAAATTTTTACACAAATGCCTTTGACGTGGAATTCTTTCCCACATAGAGTGGGCTTGCGTGTGGGAAACATTCACACGTTTACGGCGCAAGGGCCTGTGTTTTCACGGCCCGGGCGTTTACTTCCCACTTTGTTTTCAGGAGTTCAACATGTCACACATCAGAAATCGCACGGTCATGTGCCTGGCCACCATTGGCTTGGCGTTTGCAGGAACCGCGGCCATGGCTCGCGGCTCGAGCGGCAGCAGCCATGGAGGCGGTGGCTCGCACGGCTCGGCGTCAGGCAGCGCAGCAATCGGCAGCAGCATGGGCAGCCATCCCATGAGTTCGCCGAGTGCCGCTTCCACCGGTACCGCCAGCACCGCCAGCACCGCAATGGGCGCGAACTCAAGCGGCCGGCGCGGGGGTGATGACGGTGCCGCCCACGTGCGGGGCGCGGACGATGCTCCAGGCCACGCGCCAGGCACGGACGACGCCGCAGGGCACGTGCGTGGGGCGGACGACGGCGCGGCTCACGTGCGCGGAGCCGACGATGCCCCGGGCCATGTGCCTGGCGCTGACGACGCGCCCGGGCATCTGTAAGCCAGGATGGGCATCGGAAAGGATGCTGATGCCCACCAGATCGCTGCCGCAAGCATAGGCGGGCCATGGCCGGTGGCCAGAAGGTGCAAGGTGCACCGACAATCGCGCCATGAACTTTCAGCAATTCCTCGCGCCGCTGCTCGGCATCGTGTTGGTCGCCGCAGCTTGGCGCGCCTATGGCTGGGCCGGTCTCGGTCTGGCGGCCAGCGGGCTGGTGCTCTGGGTGCTACTAAACATCAATCGCACGATGCAGGTGCTTAAACGCGCCACCGATCGGCCGCTGGGCTACGTGGACAGCGCCGTGATGCTCAATGCCAAGCTAAAGCCCCGCGCCAACCTGCTGCATGTGATCGCGATGACGCGGGCCTTGGGCCAGCCGCTGACGCCGGAAAAAGAAGAACCCGAAATCTTTCGCTGGACCGACCCGGGCGGATCCAGCGTGACCTGCGAATTCAAGGCGGGCAAGCTGGTGAAGTGGCAGTTGGACCGGCCGGAAGTGGCTGACGAAGGGCGGGGGGAGGACGCGCCGTAAAATCCGGGGTTCGACGACGAAATTTCAAAGGACCCCAATGAGCGCAAGCGCCGCGCAGAACCGCTTCAAGCAAGCGTGCACCCCCTCGGGGGGCAGAGCAGCCGCCATCGCGGCAAACGTGGGGGCTTCATGACTCCATCGATGGCCGACCGTGACGGCAAGATATGGATGGACGGTGAGATGGTGGAATGGCGCAACGCCAAGATCCACGTGCTGACCCACACCTTGCATTACGGCTGCGGCGCGTTCGAGGGCGTACGGGCCTACAACACCGTCAACGGCACGGCGATCTTCCGCCTGCAGGAACACACCGAGCGGCTGTTCAACAGCGCCAAGATCCTGCGCATGAAGATCCCGTTCTCGCCCGAGCAAGTCAACCAGGTGCAGCGTGACGTGGTCCGCGCCAACAAGCTGGAGAGCTGCTACATCCGCCCGCTCACCTGGATCGGCTCGCAAAAGCTGGGCGTCAGCCCCAAGGGCAACCAGATCCACCTGATGGTGGCGGCCTGGGCCTGGGGCGCTTACCTGGGCGAGGAAGGCATGCAGCGCGGCATCCGCGTCAAGACCTCCAGTTTTACGCGCCATCACGTGAACATCACGATGACGCAGGCCAAGGCGGTGTCCAACTACACCAATTCCATCATGGCCAACATGGAGGCGCTGGACGACGGCTACGACGAGGCACTGCTGCTGGACAGCTCGGGCTTCGTCAGCGAAGGCGCCGGCGAGAACGTGTTCGTGATCAAGGGCGGCGTGGTCTACACCCCCGACCTGTCGGCGGGCGCGCTCAACGGCATCACCCGCAACACCGTGCTGCACATCTGCAAGGACCTCGGCATCGAGCTGGTGCAAAAGCGGATCACGCGCGACGAGATCTACATCGCCGACGAAGCGTTCTTCACCGGCACCGCCGCCGAAGTGACTCCGATCCGCGAACTGGACCGCATCGAAATCGGCGCCGGGTCCCGCGGTCCGTTGACCGCGAAAATCCAGGCTGCGTTCTTCGACATCGTCAACGGCCGTAATCCCAAGTACGCGCATTGGCTGACGAAGGTCTGAAGATGAGTACCGCTGCCCGCAAGGAAACCATCGTCGAGCTGCTCGCCAGGGATCTCAATTCCAATGGCGGCGTTTTCTGCCCGAGTCCGGCCGCCGGCATGAAGCTGTGGAACAACCATCCGCGCATCTACCTGGATGTGGCGCGCACCGGCGAGGCCAAGTGCGCCTACTGCGGCACCGTGTACAAGCTCAAAGAGGGCGAGCACTTCGG
The DNA here is from genome assembly GCA_028292185.1 of Ramlibacter sp. Lineage (GTDB taxonomy): Bacteria > Pseudomonadota > Gammaproteobacteria > Burkholderiales > Burkholderiaceae_C > Ramlibacter. The sequence continues at coordinate 4,580 of JAQGMT010000098.1, forward strand.
TGCGCAGCACTGAGGAGCTTTCTTGAGGCCGGAGCCCGAGTCCCGGTCTCTGGTGATTGCCCCGCAGTGGATCGGGGATGCGGTAATGACCGAGCCCTTGCTGCGGCGCCTGCACGCGCGCGGTGAACGCCTCACCGTCGGCGCCTTGCCTTCGGTGGCGCCCGTCTACCGCGCCATGCCGCAGGTGCAGGAAGTCATCGAGTTTCCGTTTGCGCACGGCGGCCTGCAGTTCAAGGCCCGTCGCGCGCTGTCCAAGCAGCTCCACGGCCACTTCGACACCGCCTATGTGCTGCCAAATTCCTTGAAGAGCGCGCTGCTGCCTTTTCTGGCCAGCATTCCCAAGCGCGTGGGTTATCTGGGCGAGGCGCGCGTGGGCCTGCTGACGCATCGGTTGAAGAATCCGAAGAACCGGCCGCCCATGGTGACGTTCTACTCGGCCCTCAGCGGCGACAAGCAAGGCCTCGAGTCGGACCGGCCGCAGCTGCAGATGCCGCCCGAGCAAATCGATGCCGCATGGCGCGCACACGGGCTGCAGGCCGGCGGCTACTTCGTGTTCGCGCCGGGGGCGGAGTACGGCCCGGCGAAGCGCTGGCCGGCCAGTCATTTCGCCGAACTGGCGAAATCGGTGGCAAGCCCTGTGGTGTTGCTGGGCTCGGCCAAGGAGGCGCCCTTGTGCCACGAGATCGCGGCCGCGGCGGGTGCAGGACGCTGCTTCGATCTTTCGGGCAAGACCTCGCTGGCCGATGCATTCGCGTTGATCGCCGGCGCAAAAGCGGTGGTGAGCAACGACTCCGGCCTGATGCACGTGGCTGCGGCGTTCGGCGTACCGCAGGTCGCGCTGTTCGGCTCGTCCAGTCCCTTGCACACGCCGCCGCTGAACGATCGCGCGCAGGTGATCTGGCTGAAGCAGGATGTGGCTTACCAGCCGCCGCTGGAGTGCTCGCCCTGTTTTGAACGCGAATGCCCGCTGGGCCACACGCGCTGCCTGTACGACATCACGCCGGAAGCGGTGCTCGCAGCCCTGCGAGATCCGTCACTCGCCGCGACTTGAGCCGGGCGATGGCGGCGCCGAAGTCCTTGGTGGGTCCGTCGCCGCTCGCGGCCGTGATCGCCGGCGCGCTCTCGCTGGCGGTGGCCATGGGGATCGGGCGCTTCGCCTTCACGCCGATGTTGCCGCTCATGATCCGGGACGGGCAACTCGACTTGGGCGCAGGCGGATGGCTGGCCGCCGCCAACTACGCCGGTTATCTGCTCGGTGGCTTGACGGGCGCACGGGTGCGTTGGAGCGCGGTGCGACTGTCCGTGGTGGCCTTGCTGCTGACGGCGGCGCTGACAGCAACCATGGCATTGCCGCACAGCCTCTGGCTGTGGATGGTGTTGCGCCTGGTCGCGGGCGTTTGCAGTGCGTGGGCGTTCGTCGGCACCAGCGTCTGGTGCCTCGGCGCGTTGGCGGCAATGGGCCGGCCGTCATGGGGCAGCACCGTGTACAGCGGCGTCGGGCTGGGGATTGCCGCGGCCGGTCTGTATTGCCTGGCGGGCGCCGCCGCGGGAATTTCGGCCGCCTCCTTGTGGCTGCAGCTGGGCGTGCTGGCCTTGGTTCTGTTCGCGCCGGTCGCCGCGGTCCTGCGCAAGATGGACGGTCACGCAGCACCGGCGGCGGCCGCTGCCGACGCGCAAGCGGGCGCAGGAACGCGAGGCCTGGTTCTCTGTTATGGCGTGATGGGATTCGGCTACATCCTGCCCGCCACCTTCTTGCCGGTGTTGGCGCGCAGCGTGGTCGAGGATCCCCGCTGGTTCGGTTTGGCCTGGCCGGTGTTCGGGCTCACGGCTGCGATATCCACTTTGCTGGCGGCGCGCCTGATGCAGCACGCGTCGAGGTTGCAGGTGTGGGCGGCCTCGCACCTGTTGATGGGGATCGGCGTGTTGTTGCCCAGCCTGTGGCTGAACGGATGGAGCGTGGCCTTGTCGGCGCTGCTGGTGGGCGGGACCTTCATGGTTGCCACCGTGGCCGGGATCCAGGAAATCCGCGGCAGGGCGCAAGGCAACCCGACCCCGCTGGTGAGCCGCATGACCACCGCCTTCGCTATCGGACAGATCGCCGGGCCGGTGCTGTCGTCGCTGTTGCTGCACCTGCCCGCCTTCGCGGCCAATGGCTTGAACCTGGCCCTCGACGCGGGCGCCGCCGCGTTGGCGGTCAGCGCGGTGTGGCTATGGCGCGAGGCCCGGCGCCCGGCGTAGCGCGCGGCGCCGCAAAAAAACAGCCACCTTGCGGTGGCTGATCAAGGTCCTCGAAAGGACGTCGTTGGGAGACTTGGCATGTTCGTGAGGTTCGTCATGCGGCACCAGCGTTTTCTGAAACTTTTACGCCCGCGTACGAGCGGTGACATGGAATCCGCAGCACGAAGCAGGCGCCCCCACCCGGCTGGTCCTCGCAACTCACCGAACCGTGGTGACGCTGCGTGATCGATCGCACCAGCGCCAGGCCCAGGCCCACGCCGCCGTGCCGCTCGCTCGCGCCGGCCAGCCGGTAGAAGGGATCGAAGATCCGCTCGCGCTCAGCGGGCGGCACGCCAGGGCCGTGGTCGCGTACGCGGATCACGGCGTCGTCTCCTTCCCGCCTAAGCTCGACGGCGACCGGACCATCGCTGTATCGGCGCGCGTTTTCCAGCAGGTTGCGGACGGCGCGCCGCAACAGCTTCGGCACGCCTTGCACCACCAGGGCGCGGTCGTCGTCGGTGGCCACGAGTTCGGCGCCGGCGCGCGCGCACTCCTCCGCGGCCAGCCCGGTGAGGTCCACCGCCTCCATCGTGCCGATGTCCGTTTCCCTGGCATCCAGCCGGCTCGCCAGCAGTATTTCGTCGATCAATTGGTCGAGCTCGCCGATGTTGCGCTGGATTTCCTGCCGCACCGAGGCCGAAACCGAAGGGTCCATCAGTTCGATCCCCATCCGGATTCGCGCCAGCGGCGAGCGCAGCTCGTGCGAGGCATTGGCCAGCAGCGACTTGTGCGATTGGAGCAGCGTCTCGATCCGCTCCGCGGCGTGATTGAAGCGCTGGGCCAGGAAGGCCAGCTCGTCGGAGCCGGACTCCTTGATGCGCACCGACAGGTCGCCTTCGCCCCAGCGCTCCACGCCCTCGCGCAGGTCGTCAAGGCGTTGCGTGAGGCGGCGGATGATGGGATAACTGCCGATCGCCACCGCCAGTGCGGCCACCGCCAGCACCCAGAGCAGCCCGCCGGGGCCGCGGCCCCACCAGGGTCGGGACGCGTTCTCGGCGCCGCCGCGGCGCGCGCGCGGCGGGAATTGCACGATCATCGTGCTGCCGTCCTGCATCGCGACCGGAAATTCAACGCCTTGCTGGGGGTCGCGCGTGGGCCGGGTGGTCACCTGTCCCAGCACGTCCCCGTTCAGATTCCGGATGATCACTTCGCGCGGCGGCGGCTGTTCGGCGTTGGCGCGCCACAACCAGCCGAACGCAACCGTCAGCACGCCAATGGCCACCACCACCGCCAGCCAGATGCGAAGGTACAGCGGAAAGCGGAAGCGAGCCCTCCAGGGCGTCATGCCGGGTGCCTGCGCGTCGGTGCGGAAATCATGTCGCGGCGCCTGCCATCAATCCTGCTGCTTGGCGAAAACATAGCCGACCCCGCGCACCGTCAGGATGCGCTTGGGATTTTTGGCGTCTTCCTCGATGGCGGCGCGGATGCGGCCCATGTGCACGTCGATCGATCGATCGAAGGCCTCGAGTTCGCGGCCGCGCACGGCCTCCATGATCTGGTCGCGCGTGAGCACGCGGCCGGCGCGTTCGGCCAGTGTGATCAGGAGGTCGAACTGGTAGGAGGTCAGCTCGCACGCCTTGCCGCCGACGATCACCGTGCGCGCGTCGCGGTCGATCTCGAGCGAGCCGAAGCGCATCAGCTTGGCCGCGGGCTGCGCGCCTTCGGTGCGACGCCGCAAGATCGCGCGAATGCGCGCCAGCAGTTCACGCGGCTCGAAGGGCTTGGGCAGGTAATCGTCGGCGCCGAGTTCGAGGCCGACGATGCGGTCCATCGGGTCGCCTTTGGCGGTGAGCATCAGCACCGGGACCTGGCTCACGTCGCCCGGCAAAGCCCGCACCCGCCGGCACACTTCGAGGCCGTCCATGTCCGGCAGCATCAGGTCGAGGATCACCAGATCGGGCGCACCGCCCAAGGGCGGCTCCTGCAGCAACGCCATTCCGGCCTTCGCGTCGATCGCGTGCGTCACCGCAAAGCCAGAACGTTCCAGGTATTCGCCCACCATTTGCGCCAGGCGAGCGTCGTCTTCGATCATCAGGAGTTGCTGCATGTGGCGATGGTAATGACTTCGGCCCGCCGCGGGGGCCGCTCACCGGCGCGCGTCAGGGCGCGTCAGCCGCCCTGCCGATGCTGCATCCGCGCCTTCAGGCGCTCCGCCGCTTTGACGCGCTGCTCCGGCGTCAGCACTTCGGCGGCATCGGCCATGGCCTGCAGGATGCGGCGGCTGCGCGCGTCGGCGGCTTGCATCTGCAACAGCCGCTGCTGCTCCAGCGCCGCGCGATCGATCACCGGGGCGGCGAGCAACTCCAGCCCGCGCTGGCGCGCTTGCCGGGCCTGCTCTCCGAGCGGACGCAAATCCGTGCGGGCCGCGGCGGCGATGGCCACCAGCCGGTCTTTCTGATCCGGCGTTCCGCCGACATCGGTCACCAGTCGGCCAATGCGGTAGTCAAGCCGCCGCGCCCTTTCTTGCGGGTCGAGCGCGCCTTGGCGGCCCCAGCCGCGCGCCGGCACCTGCGCGGCGACCAGCCCAAGGCCGCCAAGGGCCGCCAAGCCGGCGAACCAGCGGCGGCGGGAATTCTGGGGGGCGGGCGAGGGCTCGGATGTGGGTTTCATGGGCGGCTCCAGAGGCAAGGGTGCTGTGTGCGGGCGGATGCAAGGCCGGATATTGGGCGGTGCGCATCGCGCTGGCTTGAAGCGGCGGTAAAGTTAGGTAAACGAGCGTGCCGCTGCCCAATTCGCTGCTCTCGAGGCGCACGTTCGGCGCGCGGCCGGATTGGCGCGCGGAAAGTGCGGCGGGGCGCTCGCCTG
>JAQGMT010000490.1 GCA_028292185.1 Ramlibacter sp.
CGCACCCACTCGAGCTGCAGCGCCCGGCCCAGCGCGTCCAGCAATTCGGACTCGATGACGGGCTTGCTGACGAAACCCTGGCAACCCAGCGCCGTGATGCGCTCGGGCCGGTGGTCGAACAGGTTGCCCGAGACGAACACGATCGGCAGCGCCGCGGCCGGCACCTTGGCGCGTATCAGTTCCGCGGTTTGCCAGCCATCGAGGTCGTCCATCGTGATGTCCAGCAGGATCAGGTCCGGCGCCCCGCTGTCGATGATTTCCAGGCACTCGCGCCCGCTCGCGGCCTCGGTGACCGTGAACCCGAGCGGAACCAGCAGTCCGGCCAGCAACTGGCGCTGCAGCGGCTGATCGTCCACCACCAGCAAGGTGCGGCGCGGCGCCAGATAACCGATGGCGGGGCGCAGCGCGGCGGCGTCCGGCCGTGCATGCGCCGCATCGACGGCGACGGCGGGCAGGTACAGGCGCACGGTAAAGGTGCTTCCTTGCCCGGGCGTGCTGGCGACGCTGAGCTCGCCCCCCATCAGCTGTGTCAGCAGGTGGGTGATGGTCAGGCCCAGGCCGGTTCCCGACTCGCTGGCGCGGCGCCCACCGCTGCCGCGTTCGAACGGCAGAAAAATCCGCTCCTGGTCCTGCGGCGCGATGCCGATGCCGGTGTCGCTGACTTCGATGCGCGCCACGTGCTGCCGGAAGTCCAGCCGCAGCACCACTTCCCCGCGTTCGGTAAAGCGCACCGCGTTGGCCAGCAGGTTGATCAAGATCTGGCGCAAGCGCTTTGCATCCGCCTGCACCCACGCGGGCACCCGACCCTCGCGCTGCACCACGAAGCGCAGCCCCTTGGCATCCAGCTGCGGCCGCAGCATCCGCTCGACATCCTCGATCAGTTCGGCCAGCGGCAGCGGCGCGGCGTCCAGCCGCAAGCGGCCGGCCTCGATGCGTGCCAGCTCGAGCGAGCCGTCGATCAAGGCATGCATGTGCTGGCCGCTGTGCTGCATGGTGGCCACGGTTTCGCGAACCCAGCCGTCCACCTGGGGGTGCTTCAGGAGGATCTGCGCGTAGCCCAGGATGCTGTTGAGCGGGGAGCGCAGTTCATGCGTCATGCCCGCGACGTAGCGGGTTTTCGCCAAGCTGGCGGAGTCGGCCTTGTCCTTGGCCGACTGCAGCGCCGCGTCGGTGCGCCGGTGCGCGTCGATTTCATTGAGCAGCAACTGCGTCTGGCGCTCTGATTCATCCTGGGCCAGGCGCCGGCTGCCGGTGCTCAGCACCACCCACCACGCGGACACCGCCGCCAGCAGCGCGAGCAGGGCGAATACCTTGAGAAACGGCACGCGCAGGATCGGCTCGGCCCTGCCCAGGCTCTCCTGCACATAGACGATCCCCAGCAGGAAAGCGATCACCGCGCACAGCGACAGCAGGACCATCAGGTACTGGCCGGCACGGAAATTCACCTTCAGCGCCCAGCCCCGCGGCAGCAGCAAGGCCACCACCGCACGCAACTGGTCGGAGGCGCGCGAGCCGGTCTTGCAGCGGTCGTGGCAGCGCGATTCGAGCGAGCAGCACAGCGAGCAGATCGGCGCGCTGTAGGCCGGGCAGCGCGCCATGTCTTCCGACTCGAACTGGTTTTCGCAGACGGCGCAGCGCACCAGTTCGCCCGGGGCCCACCCGGTGGCGGCCGGGCGGGCCAGGTAGTAGCGGCCGCGCGTCGCCCAGGCGAGCAGCGGCGCCAGCGCCATCGACAGCGCCAGCGCGATGAAGGCCGAGAACGCCGCGGCCGTCTCGCCCAGCCACCCGACGTAGGCGGCACATGCCGCCGCCGCGGCGATGGTCATCGCGCCCAGGCCCACCGGGTTGAAATCGTACAGATAGGCGCGCCTGAATTCGATGTGCGGCGGGCTCAGGCCCAGCGGCTTGTTGATGACCAGGTCGGCCACCAGCGCGCCGACCCAGGCGATGGCGACGTTGCTGTAAACCGCCAGCACCTTTTCCAGCGCGCCGAACACGCCCAGCGTCATCAGCAGCGTCGCGATGCCCACGTTGAACACCAGCCAGACGACGCGTCCGGGATGACTGCGCGTGACACGCGAAAAGAAATTCGACCAGGCCAGCGAGCCGGCATAGGCATTGGTCAGGTTGATCTTGATCTGCGAAATCACGACGAAGATCACGGTGACGACCACCGCCAGCCCGGGCAGGCCCACTGCCTGCGTGAAGCCCGCCAGAAACATCTGCGTGGGCTCGGCGGCGCGCTGCGGGGAGACTTCGAACTGCAGCGCGGCAAACGCCAGAAACGCGCCCCCAATCATCTTGAGCATGCCCATCACCACCCAGCCCGGGCCGGAGATCAGCAGCGCCGCCCACCAGCGCTTGCGGTTGGCGGCGCTGCGTTCCGGCAGGAAGCGCAGGAAGTCCACCTGCTCGCCGATCTGCACCACCAGGGAAAAGATCACGGCCGTGGCGGCGCCGAACATCAGTGGCTGGAAACCGCTGCTGCCGCTGCGCAGCCCGGCCAGGCTGCTGAAATCGCGATAGAGCTGCGGCTGCGCCAGCGCGATCCAGACGAAGGGCAACACCAGCAGGAACAGCCACAGCGGCTGGGTCCAGGCCTGCAGCCGCGAAATCAGGGTGATGCCGCGCATCGCCAGAGGCAGGATCACCAGCGAGGACGCGACGTAGCACCATTGCAGCGGCCAATCCACCGCCATTTGCAGCGCCAGCGCCATGATCGCCGCTTCCAGCGCGAAGAAGATGAAGGTGAAGATGGCGTAGATCAGCGAGGTGATGGTGGAGCCCAGGTAGCCGAAGCCGGCGCCGCGCGTCAGCAGGTCCAGATCCAGGCCGTAGCTCGCCGAGTAATACGCAATAGGCAGCCCGGTAAGAAAAATGACGGCGCCCACCACCAGGATCGCCCACATCGCATTACTGAAACCGTAGTTCAGTGCGATCGCCCCGCCAATGGCCTCCAGCGCCAGAAACGACAGCGACCCGAACGCGGTGTTGGCCACGCGGAATTCGCTCCAGCGGCGAAATCGCTTGGGGGTGTAACGCAGTGCGTAGTCCTCCATCGTCTCGTCGGCCACCCAGGAGTTGTAGTCGCGGCGAAACCTGAAGATGGTCTGCGTCTCGACCGAATTGGTGCGCGAAGTGGGGGCCATGGCATGCCCGTACGCAAGAACCGTTCTCGGGCCGCGAAGGCGTGGCTGCGCGTGCCTTCGCGGCGCTCTACGTTAATTGACGTATGGGCCGTGCGCGGGCTTTTCCCTAATCTCTGCACCAACCCGGCCATGCAAGCCGCTTATCCACCGAAAGCCGCAAGGAGCCTTCATGAAGCAAAAGTCCGTCGCCCCCGAAACCAACCCCCAAGCCGCAGACGCCGGCCGGCGCCGGCTCTTGCAGGCGCTCGGCGCCGCATCCATCGCCGGCTTGCCGGCCTGGGCCGCAGCCCAGTCCACCGCTTCGGTCAACACCACCAAGCTCGCCGTCACCGACACCGAGGTGACCGTCGGCCAGCTGCATTCGTCCACCGGCACGATGGCGATCTCCGAAACCGGCGCGATCCAGGCGGAGCAGCTCGCAATCGACCAGATCAACGCCATGGGCGGCATCCTCGGTCGCAAGATCAAGGTGATCAAGGAAGACGGCGCGTCCGACTGGCCGACCTTTGCCGAGAAGTCCAAGAAGCTGCTGATCAACGACCACTGCGCCGCGGTGTTCGGCTGCTGGACCTCGGCCTCGCGCAAGGCGGTGCTGCCGGTGTTCGAGAAAGAGAACGGCCT
>JAQGMT010000042.1 GCA_028292185.1 Ramlibacter sp.
TTGTTGGCGAAGAACTGGACGTCATCGATGAGCAAGAGGTCGAGCGAGTGGTAGCGGTCCTTGAACTCGTCGAAAGTCTTGCGCTGGTAGGCCTTAACCACATCGGAGACGAACTGCTCCGCGTGGATGTATAAAACCTTGCTGCCGGGCCTGTCGGCGATGAGCTTGTTGCCCACCGCGTGCATCAGGTGGGTCTTGCCCAAACCGACCCCGCCGTAGATGAAAAGCGGGTTGTACAACTGCCCCGGCATGCCCGAGACGTGCATCGCCGCGGCGCGTGCCATGCGGTTGGCCGTGCCCTCGACCAAGGTGTCGAAGGTGAGCGCGGTGTTGAGCCGGTTCTTGAAGCCGGCCTGGGCCGCGTCGTCGCTGATCTCGGGCGGTTCGGGCGCGTGCCCCATCTCGGAGTTGGCGGGCGCAGGATAAGTCCTGGAGCTGGCTTCGCGCTGAGCAAGCGCCAACTCAAGCTGCACCGGCTGGCCGTAAAGCTTCTCCAACAAGCCGGCGATCCGGCCCGCATACTGGGCCCGCACCCAATCGAGTTTGAAGCGATTGGCCACGAAAACCGTGACCTTGGAGAAGTCGTCGGTGACGTCCGCGACCAGCGGTTTGATCCAGGTATTGAACTGCTGCTCGGGCATTTCCTGGGCCAGTTGTTCGACGCACGACTGCCATAAGCTGTCGCCGGCGCCATGGCCGGTATTTACCGCCAGGCTGTTGCGTTGCCCCTCACTCATGTTGCCTGTCGCCCTCTGTGGATATTTTGGTTCTGGGAAGCGCGCGATTCTAGATTATCAAACCCTTATCCACAAAGACGATTTCGGTATGATGGCACCGCCGCATCGGATCTGATTGAGGGCCTTTCGGGGCCCCTGGTTTGCCGCCCCCTCCAATTTCCGCGATAATCGTGGGTTTCCCCGATAGCCAATCATGAAACGCACCTACCAACCCTCCAAAGTGCGCCGCGCACGCACCCACGGCTTCCTGGTCCGCATGAAGACCCGTGGCGGCCGCGCCGTCATCAACGCACGCCGCGCCAAGGGGCGCAAGCGCCTGGCCGTCTGAGCCGGCTGCCAGCTGCGAGCCCGCGCGGCGCACCTCCGTGCAGCGGCTGAAGACGCGGGTCCAGTTCCAGGCCGTCATGGCGGGCTCCACGGTTTCCCGCACCGCGCACTTCGCATTGCACCGTCTGGGCCTGCCGGCCACCGAGGCCGCCAGTACAGGGCCGGGGTCCGAAGGGCCCGCGGCCCTGTTCCATGTGGGAGGCGCTGCGCGCCAACCCTGGATCGGGGCCCTTATTCCCAAGCGCTGGGCCAAGCGCGCCGTCACCCGCAACGCCATCAAACGCCAGATCTACACCGTGAGCCAGGATTTCGAAACCCAGCTGCCCGTCGCCGCCCATGTGGTGCGCTTGCGCGCGGGGTTCGACCGCCAGCAGTTTGTCAGCGCCACCTCGGATGCGCTCAAGCGCGCCGTGCGCGGCGAATTGCAAGAGCTGTTCGCGCGGGCCGCACCATGATCCGTGCTGCCTTGATCGGCCTGGTCAAGGGCTATCGCCTCTTGCTCAGCCCGTGGCTCGGTTCCAGCTGCCGCTTCACGCCCTCGTGTTCCGCGTATGCCTTGCAGGCGCTCCAGCAGCATGGCGCGGCCGCCGGCAGCTACCTCACGCTGGCGCGCCTGGCGCGCTGCCACCCGTGGTGCGAAGGCGGGCATGATCCGGTGCCTTCCGCTACACCAGCTCTCTTTGCTCATTTGCTCCCCCCTACTCATAAGAAGAAGTCTTCATGAACGACATTCGCCGCACCATCCTGTGGGTGATCTTTGGTTTCTCCATGGTGTTGCTGTGGGACCAGTGGCAGGTCTATAACGGTCACAAGGCCACCTTCTTCCCCAGCAGCACGCCGGCGGCTTCGAGCGCGAAGGCACCCGCTTCCAGCGTTCCGCCCAGCACCGTGCCCGGCGCGGTGCCTGGCGCCACTTCCGCACCCGCCGCGGCGACGGCCGGCAGTGCTGCAGTACCCGGCGCGACCAGCGCGCCGACGGCGGCTGCGGTCGGCGAGAAGATCACCGTCACCACCGATTTGCTGCGCCTGACCTTCGACACCGAAGGCGGTTCGCTGGTGCGCGCCGAGTTCCTGCACCTGGCCGGCGATGAAAAGAGCCGCGACTATGTGCTGCTCGACGACACTGCCGGCCACAAGTACGTTGCGGAGTCGGGCCTGATCGGCGGCGACTTCCCCACCCACAAGACGGTGATGACCTTCAGCGGCGATCGCGAGCTCAAGGCCGGCGCCAACGAACTGGTGGTGCGCTTCGAGTCGCCCGAAAAAGGCGGCGTGAAGCTGGTGAAAACCTACACCTTGAAGCGCGGCGCCTATGACGTCGCGGTGCGCCATGAAGTGGTGAACGTCGGCACCGCGCCGGTGTCGCCGCAGCTGTACTTGCAGCTGGTGCGCGACGGCAACAAGCTGCCCAACGAGTCCTCGTTCTATTCCACCTTCACCGGCCCGGCCATCTACACCGAGTCCAAGAAATTCCACAAGGTCGATTTCAGCGACATCGAAAAAGGCAAGGCCGACATCGACAAGGAATCGACCACCGGCTATGTGGCGATGGTGCAGCATTACTTTGCCAGCGCCTGGATATTGCCGGACGGCACCAAGCGCGAAAACTTCGTGCGCAAGGTCGACACCAATCTGTATGCGGTCGGCATGATCGCCCCGCTCGACGCGGTGGCGCCGGGCGCGACCAAGGCGGTGAACGCGAAGTTTTTCGCCGGCCCGCAGGAAGAGAACGTGCTCGAGAGCATCGCGCCCGGGCTGGAACTGGTGAAGGATTACGGCTGGGTGACCATCCTGGCCAAGCCGCTTTACTGGTTGCTCACGCAGATTCACGGCTTCCTGCACAACTGGGGCTGGTCGATCATGGCGCTGGTGCTGGTGATCAAGATCGCCTTCTACTGGCTGCAGGCCAAGGGCTACGAGAGCATGGCCAAGATGAAGGCCATCAATCCCAAGGTGATGGCGATGCGCGAGCGGCTGAAGGACAAGCCGCAGGAGATGCAGCAGGAGATGATGAAGATCTACCGCGAGGAGAAGGTCAACCCGATGGGCGGCTGCTTCCCCATCATGGTCCAGATCCC
>JAQGMT010000068.1 GCA_028292185.1 Ramlibacter sp.
CCAACGGCATAGCCGCGGTGAACCCGGACACGCTTGAAGTGCGCGAGTACAAGCTGCCCGACGCGAAGGCGCGGCCGCGGCGCGTGACCGTCACCAGCGACGACATCGTCTGGTACACCGACTATTCACGCGGCTACCTGGGCCGCCTCGATCCGGCGACCGGCCAGGTGACGGAGTGGCAGTCGCCCAGCGGCGCCAACTCAGCGCCGTACGGTATCTCCGCGATCAAGGATGTGATCTGGTACAGCGAGTCGGAGACCACGCCCAACACGGTTGTGCGCTTCGATCCCAAGACGCAGAAGTTCCAGAGCTGGGCGATCCCCGGCGGCGGCAACATCGTGCGCAACACCTCCGTGACACCGGACGGTAATTTCCTGCTGGCCAACAGCCTTGTCAACACACTTACCTTGGTAAAGATCCAGAAATGAGTTCATCGCGTCGAGATTTCCTTGCAGCCGCGGCAACCGTCGCTGCCACTTCCCTGCCGGCTTCGTCCGTGCAAGCGCAGCCTATGCGTGCCCCGGGCGAGATCGTGGGCACCGAGCACTGGGGCGTCAAGCACGCCGGCAGCGACAACGTGCGCCTGTTCATGTGGCGCAAGCAGTTGCGCGCGCAGCGGAACACGCCGCGGCGCGGCACCATCCTGTTCGTGCATGGCTCGTCGGTTTCGTCCACGCCGGTGTTCGACTTGCAGATCCCGGGGCGGCCGGGCTCGTCCACCATGGACTGGTTCGCCCGCCTGGGCTACGACACCTGGTGCTTCGACTGCGAGGGCTATGGGCGGTCCGACAAGTCGCGGCCGGTGAACGCCGACGTCGCGATGGGCGCCGACGACATCGAGGTGGTCAGCGAATACATCATCAAGACGACGGGTACGCCGAAGATGATGCTGTACGGCTCGTCATCGGGTGCCTTGCGCGCGGCGTTGTTCGCGCAACGCCATCCCGAGCGCGTGCAGCGGCTGGCGCTTGACGCAATGGTCTGGACCGGCGAGGGCAGCCCGACGCTGGCCGAGCGCAAGAAGAAAATCGCCGCCTATCGCGCATCCAATCGCCGGCCGATCGATCGCGACATGATCCGCAGCATCTTCACCCGCGACCATCCGGGCACCAGCGACCTCACGATGGTCGAAACCTTCGCGGACGCCGTGCTGGCGCTGGACACCTCGATGCCCACCGGCACCTATATCGACATGTCGGTGAACCTGCCGGTGTGCGATCCGGAGAAGATCACTGTGCCGACGCTGATCATGCGCGGCCAGTACGACGGCATCGCGAGCTTTCGCGACCTGAGCAATTTCTTCGAGAAACTGCCCAACGGGGACAAGCAGTTCATCGTGATGCCCGGCATCGCGCACACCAGTACGCGATCGAAGAACTACCAGCTGGTCTATCACCTGCTCGAAGGCTACTTCTCCCAGCCGGCACCGGTGTACACCGGCGCCTGATCGCATGGCTGCACCCGTGGTGGTGGTGCTCGCGTCGGGACGAGGCGAGCGCTTCATCGCGTCGGGGGGCAGCGGCTCCAAGCTTGCCGCGCTGCTGGCCGGCAAGCCGGTGCTGGAGCACACGCTGGCCGCGGTGCGTGCCAGCGGCTTACCTTGGCACCTGGAAGACCAGGGGCACGCGGGCATGGGCGACTCGATCGCCGCCGGCGTTCGCGCCACGCAAGACGCGGGCGGCTGGTTGATCCTGCCCGGCGACTTACCACTGGTGCGGCCGGAAAGCCTGCAAGCCGTAGCGGCAGCACTCGCCCAGCATTCGGTGGTGGTACCGCGCTACCAGGGCGCGGCAGGACATCCCGTCGGATTCGCCGCCTCATGTCGCGAGGCCTTGCTGCAACTCGCAGGCGCGCAAGGCGCGGCGCCGGTGGTGCGAGCACAGCGAGCCTTGGATGCGGTGGTCGAACTTGAGGTCGATGATGCGGGTGTCGTCACCGACATCGATACCGTGCAAGCGCTCGCTGAAGCGGAGCGCCTGGTGGCGCAGCGGACACCGCCAAGGCCTTGACCTCTGTACGGCAAGCGGCCGCGCCTTTGAATGCATTAAAGGCCAACATGGTTGGCGAGGTCACCCGCGCTCCTCGAGCGACTTCAGCAGCCGCTCGAGCCGCCGGTCACGGATGTTGTGGAGGCGCAATTCCTCCAGCGTGCGATGGGCGTACTCCAGCGTCGTGCCGTACTTGCCGGAGGCCTGCGCGAAGATGCGACGGTACTCGTCGTCGCTGAGCACGCCGGTGTGGTTGGGGCTCTTGCGTGACAGCGTGAACGCCAGCGCACGGACCGCGCCGTGACTGGTCTGGCAATTCAGCCACTTCGGGTCGTACACCCCCGTCACCATTTCGCGCGACCAGAGCTGCGTCAGCACTTCGCGTCCGCTGTGCCGCGGGATTCGGAACACCATGCCTTGGCAGGAGCCGCCCGACAGCATGCCGAACACCAGCCCCGGCCGCTCGGGCGTCCCGCGGTTGATGCGGCTCCACATCTTCAGTGCGCGGTGCCAGCCATGCACCTTGGCAGGGCGCCGCTCGGCGAATTCGAAATCGGGCCGCCAGATGAGCGAGCCATAGCCGAACACCCACAGGTCCTCGTGGCCGCCCCATTCGTGCAGCACCCGCTCCAGCATCGGCGCCGGGTCGCGCAGCGGCTTGATCACATCGCTCATGACGCCACTTTACCGCCGCGCACAGCGGCCGGGCCAAGCCGAGCCGTATGCGTGACACACGCGGGCGGGGCCTTCGCGGTACCATGAATCGAACCTTTCCGACCCCAACCATGAGACTTCATCCCGCAGTCGAGGCGGTGACCGACCGCATTCGCGAGCGCAGCGCCCAGGCGCGCAGCGCCTACTTGAGCTTGATCGAACAGCAGGCGGCGCGCGACCGCGGCGCCGACCGGATGGGCTGCGCCAACGTGGCGCACGCGTTCGCCGCGCTGCCGGCCAACGACAAATTCCGCGTCGTCAGCGAGAAGGCGCCCAACATCGGCATCGTCACCGCGTACAACGACATGTTGTCGGCGCACGCGCCGTTCGCCCGCTTTCCGGATGTGATCAAGGACGAAGCCCGCAAGCGCGGCGCCACCGCGCAAGTGGCCGGCGGCGTCCCGGCGATGTGCGACGGCGTGACGCAGGGCACCCCAGCGATGGAACTGAGCCTCTTTTCGCGTGACGTCATCGCGATGGGCACGGCCGTGGCGCTCAGCCACGATGTGTTCGATGCGGCCTTGATGCTGGGCATCTGCGACAAGATCGTGCCCGGCTTGCTGATCGGGGCCTTGCACTTCGGCCATCTGCCGACCGTGTTCGTGCCCGGAGGGCCGATGCCCAGCGGCTTGTCGAACACCGAAAAATCCAAGGTGCGCGAGCAGGCGGCGCAAGGCCTGGTGGGCCGCGCCGAATTGCTGGCGGCGGAACAGAAGGCCTATCACGCGCCGGGCACCTGCACCTTCTACGGCACGGCCAACAGCAACCAGATGCTGATGGAAGCGATGGGGCTGCACGTGCCGGGCACCGCGTTCATCAATCCGGGCACCGGATTGCGCGACGAACTCACGCGCGAGGCCGTGCGAACCGTGCTGGGCATCGTTGCCTCGCGGCACTACACGCCCATCGGCAGGCTGGTGGACGAGCGCGCGATCGTCAATGCGATGGCCGCGCTGCTCGCCACCGGCGGTTCCACCAATCACCTGATCCACTGGGTGGCGGTGGCACGGTCCGCGGGCATCACCATCGACTGGAACGACTTCGCGGAACTCTCCGCCGTGGTGCCGCTGATCAGCCGCGTGTACCCCAATGGCCTCGCCGACGTGAATCAGTTCCAGGCGGCCGGGGGCCCGGGCTTCGTCATCCGCGAGCTGCTCGACGCCGGCCTCATGCATGAAGACGTCTTGACGGTGAGGGAAGGCGGCATCCGCGAGTTCACGCGCGAACCTGATTTGCTCCCTTCCCCTGCGGGCGAGGGCAGCGGTGGGGGCCTCACCTGGCGCGACATCGGTCCCTCGCGCGACACCGACGTAGTCCGCCCGGCCGCCGGACCGTTCAGCCCCACCGGTGGCCTCAAGCTGTTGACCGGCAACCTCGGCCGCAGCGTGATCAAGACATCCGCCGTTCCGCCCGATCGCCTGCTGGTCGAAGCGCCGGCTCGCATCTTCGACGCGCAGGAGGAATTGCTGCGCGCGTTCGCGGCGGGTGAGTTGGAGCGCGACATCGTCTGCGTGGTGCGCTGGCAAGGCCCTCAAGCCAACGGCATGCCCGAATTGCACAAGCTCACGCCCCCGCTCGCCGTGCTGCAAGGGCGCGGCTTTCGCGTGGCGCTGGTCACCGACGGGCGTATGAGCGGCGCGTCGGGCAAGGTTCCGGCGGCGATTCACGTGTCGCCCGAAGCGGCTGCGGGCGGGCCGCTGGCCAAGCTGCGCGACGGCGACGTGGTGCGCGTGGACGCGCAGGCCGGCACCATGCAGGCGCTGGTGGCCGACGGCGAATGGGCCGCGCGCGAAACGGCAGTCATGCCGCGGGCGCTGCGGGCGGCCAACAGCATCG
Source organism: Ramlibacter sp. (assembly GCA_028292185.1). GTDB lineage: Bacteria > Pseudomonadota > Gammaproteobacteria > Burkholderiales > Burkholderiaceae_C > Ramlibacter. The sequence goes on from JAQGMT010000068.1 coordinate 4,539, forward strand.
GCCTGGGCCGCGAATTGTTCGCGGGTTTCCGGCGCAATGCGCTGCATGCGGAAGAGGGGGCCTGCACATGGCTATAGCAGACACGATGCCGGGCGACGGCGGACTCACGTCGCTGCAGGTGATGAGGGATGCCCCGGTGATTCCGGTCATCGTTCTGTCGCAAGTGGCGCATGCGGTGCCGCTCGCGCGTGCGCTGGTCGCAGGCGGTATCCGGATGCTGGAGGTGACGCTGCGCACGCCGGTGGCGCTGGCGTGCATCGAGGCGATCGCGCGCGATGTGCCCGAAGCCGTGGCAGGGGCGGGGACGGTGCGCAGCGCCGGTGACGCGCAGGCGGCGGCGATGGCGGGAGCGAAATTTGCGGTGAGTCCCGGCTATACGCACGCGGTCGGCAAGGCCTGCCGGGAACTGGGTCTGCCCTTGTTGCCGGGCGTGGCGACCGCCAGCGAAGTGATGGCCGCGCAGGAAGGCGGCTATCTCGCGTTGAAGTTCTTTCCCGCGATGCAATCCGGCGGAGTGGCCATGCTCAAGGCGTGGCAGGGCCCGTTCGGCGATGTGACCTTCTGCCCGACGGGCGGGGTCTCGGTCGCCAATGCGGGCGAATTCCTTGGCTTGGCGAATGTGGCCTGCGTAGGGGGTTCCTGGCTCACGCCGGCAGATGCGGTGGCGCAGGGCGACTGGGCCCGCATCACCCGCCTGGCGCGCGAAGCTGCCGCCCTGATGCGCGCGGGCTGACCCGCCGGCGGCGTCCGAGCAATTTCTCAGCCGGCCTATTCGGCCCGCTGGATCAGTTCGATCTTGTAGCCGTCCGGATCGGTCACGAAGGCGATCACCGTGTCGCCGCCTTTGACCGGGCCCGGCTCGCGTGTGACGCTGCCGCCGGCGGCGCGAATTTTCTCGCAGGCGGCGTAGATGTCCGGCATGCCGAGCGCGACGTGGCCGTACGCCGTTCCCATCTCGTAGCGATCGGTGCCGTAGTTGTAGGTCAGTTCGATCTCGGCCTGCTCGGGGTTGGAGCCGTAGCCCACGAACGCCAACGAGTATTTCTGCTCGGGCCGCTCGGTGGTGCGCAGCAATTTCATGCCGAGCACGCGGGTGTAGAAGTCGATCGAGCGCTGCAGGTCGCCCACGCGCAACATGGTGTGGAGGAATCTCATGGGCGCATTATCGCCGCTCGAACCCGGGCCCGCATGCGCTTCTGAAAACCGCGCCGGACCGTTTACTCCGGGCGCTCCCCGAGCGCATACTGCGCGCTGGAGCCCGTCGAATTGATCAGCCTGCCGCACATCTCCCTTGCCACAGCAGCGCACGCCCGCGGCATCGCGGAAATGTCGCGCGAGTACATCGAATACGGCCTGGGTTGGAGCTGGACGCACGCGCGGGTGCTGAAGGCCATTCAAGACGATGCCACGAACGTCGCCGTGATCCACGAGCGCACGGCAGTCGTCGCGTTCGGCATCATGCGCTACGGCGAAGAGCGGGCGCACCTGGTCTTGCTCGGTGTCGCCGCGGGTCATCGCAAGCGCGGCCTGGGCGCGCTGCTTCTGGCGTGGCTCGAGAAGTCCGCCGTGACGGCCGGGCTGGAGCGCGTGCAACTCGAAGCGCGAGCGGACAACCCCGACGCCATCGCCTTCTATGTCGAGCAAGGCTATGGCCGTGCAGGCACGGTGCCTGGGTACTACCGCGGCGCGGTGGATGCGGTGCGGCTGGAGAAGCGCTTGTGGGTGCCGGCCGGGGCTGCGCCTTGAGTCGGGGTGCGTAGACCTCGCGGCAAAGCCGGGGCCGGGCCGGCTGCCGAGCATCCCCTCGAGGCGGTCTCCGCGTTGAAACCTCGCGGCAAAGCCGGGGCCGGGCAGACTGCCGCGCCCCCCTCTTGGCGGTCTCCGCTGCGCTCGACTTCCCTGCGTTGGTCCGATTTCCTGGCCTGTCGCAGAACTCGCTGCGCGCCCCGAAGGGCGCTCCGCTCAGACAACTGCGACAAGTCAGAGCACGAAGCGCGCTAAAGCGCGCGGCCAGGAAACCGAACCAACGCAGGCGCCACGAGACCGATTTACGGCAGCCCGCCCAGCCCCGGCTTTGCAGAGACTTGGTGATGCGCTACCGGGGGCGCGCCACCATGGTCCCTTCGCGGCAGGCGGTACCCGGCAGGGGCGATTTCTGTCTCGGCTGTGATGTTCGCCCTGGGGCCGGGCGCGCTTGCGCGCATCAACTCATGCTCGCCGGCGCTGTCTGAGCGTAGCGGCCTCAGGGCGCGAAGCGAGTTCGCCGGCGCCGGCTCCAGGCCGAACAGCGCAGCGCAGTCACCGCGCAAGCGGTGACCGAGACAGTATGAGCCCCTGACGGGTGCCGCCTGCCGCGACGCGAGGCGGTCACTGAAAAGAATGAACTCACCGCACCGGCCCAGCGACGCCGGGCTTTAGCAGCACCACCAGCGCGCCGGCGCCGCCTTCATCGCCGCGGGCCTGCACGAAGGCCAGCACTTCGTTCTTCTGGATCAGCCAGCTTTGCACCTTGCTCTTGAGCACCGGCGTCTTGCCGGGTGAGCCCAGGCCTTTGCCATGCACCACGCGCACGCAGCGCCAGCCGCGCCGATGCGCATCGCGAATGAAGGCGGCCAGCGCCTCGCGCGCTTCCTCGCGGCGCAGGCCGTGCAGGTCGATCTCGCCTTGCAGACTCCACTCGCCCATGCGCAGCTTGCGCGTGACGTCGGTGCCGATGCCCGGACGCCGGAAACTGAGCGCGTCGTCGATGTCCAGCAGCGTGCTGGCGTCGAACTCGTCGCTGATCGCTTCGCGCAGCACGCGCTGGTCATCGAGCTGCTGCTGCACGGCGATGGGCGGCGGCTGTTCGGGCGCGAGATCGACGCGCAGGTGTCCGCGGACCGGCCGCACTTGGCCGGCGGCGCGCATGAACAGCGTGCGCTCGGCATGCAATCGCCGCTCGGTCTCCTTGCGCGCGGCCTCCTGCGCCGCGGCGATCTGCTGCTGCTCGACCAGCTTCTGCTGGATTAGCTGCAAGTCCTTGAGCGACTTCGCTTTCATAGCCCCCACGCTTGCTCGCTGCGCGATCTGCGCTGCCCCCCGAGGGGGCCCTCGCGCCTTGGGGCGGCCCGGCGGCGCTCGATTGCGTTTGGGTGGGGGCTCACAGGAGGCCTTTTTCAGCCATGGACAAGGCATCGCCGGGCGCAACGATCACATGGTCCAGCACTCGCACGTCGACCAGCGCGAGCGCCGCCTTCAGCGTTTGCGTCAGCGCCTCGTCGGCGCGCGACGGTTGCACCGTGCCGCTCGGATGGTTGTGCGCCAGCACCACGGACGCGGCTTCGTGCTTGAGGGCGCGCACCACGATCTCGCGCGGATAGACGCTGGTCTGCGTCAAGGTGCCGCGAAAGAGCTCCTCCATGGCGACCAGCCGGTTTTGCGCATCGAGGAAGAGCACCGCGAACACCTCGTGCGGCTTGGCGGCCAGGTGCAGTTGCAGGTATTGCTTCACGGCGCCCGGGGAGCTGAACACCTCGCGCTGCTTCAGCTGCTGGCCTATCGCGCGGCGGGCGAGTTCGAGCACCGCCGCCAGTTCGGCGCGCTTGGCGTCGCCGCCCAGGCCCTTGATGCGCTTCAAGTCTTCGGCGCCTGCGTTCAGCAGGCCCGAGATGCCGCCGAAGCCGCCGCTGCGCTTGCCGTTGGTGGTGGCAACGCCGGGTGCCGACAACAACTCATCCGCCATCTGCATCACGCCGCGCCCGGCGGTGCCGGTGCGCAGCAGCAGGGCCAGCAACTCGGTGTCGCTGAGCGCGCCCGCTCCGCGCGCCAGCAGTTTTTCGCGCGGCCTTGCGTCGGCGGGAAGGTCTTTCATGGAAGCTCGCAACGGTTTGCCCTGGTGCTGCCGGCGGGCCTTCCACCGGGCGGGCCCGGCGGGAATCGCCAAGTTTCTACAATAGGGGCAGTTTATCGGGACTTGCATGGCCTCTACCGCACACCGGGTTCAGCCGGGCTCCTTCCTCACGCTGCACTATCGGCTGGCGGGGCCGGGCGGCGACATCATCAATACCTTCAGGGACAAACCCGCCACGCTGACGCTGGGCACGGGTGAACTGGCGCCGGCCGTCGAGAAACATCTCATCGGCCTGGCGGAAGGCGCGCACGCCAGCTTCGACATCCCCGCCGGCGAGGCTTTCGGCGACCGCAGCCCGGAGATGGTGCAGTGGGTCGCGCGCACGCTGCTCAACGAGATGGGTCAGTCCGAGCAGAAGTACGAAGTCGGAGACGTGGTGCAGTTCCCGACGCCGGACGGCATGGGCACGTACTCGGGTTCGGTCGTGCGCGTTGGCGACGCGGGCGGCAAGAGCGACGCGGTGCTGTTCGATTTCAATCATCCGCTGGCCGGCAAACCCGTGACCTTTGAGGTTCAAGTGATCGGGGTTCTATGAACGAAGGCGTCGAAATTCTTTTGGCGGAGCCGCGTGGGTTTTGCGCAGGCGTCGATCGTGCGATCGAGATCGTCGAGCGGGCGCTGGCAAAGTTCGGCCCGCCGATCTATGTGCGCCACGAGATCGTGCACAACACGTACGTGGTGGACGACCTCAAGGCCAAGGGCGCCATCTTCATCGAAGACCTCGACGACGTGCCGCCGGGCTCGACGTTGGTCTTCTCCGCTCACGGCGTGAGCAAGGCCGTGCAGGAGGAGGCGCGCGCGCGCGGCTTCGGCGTCTTCGACGCCACTTGTCCGCTGGTCACCAAGGTGCACATCGAGGTGGCCAAGCTGGCGCGCGAAGGCTACGAGTTCATCATGATCGGGCACAAGGGGCACCCGGAGGTGGAAGGCACGATGGGCCAGGTCGAGCATGGGATCCACCTGGTGGAGGACGTGTCCGATGTGGCTGTGGTGCAGCCGGTGCAGAGCGACAAGCTGGCACTGGTGACGCAGACCACCTTGTCCATCGATGACGCGGCGCAGATCAAGAGCGCGTTGCGCGAGCGTTTCCCGAACATCCGCGAGCCCAAGCAGCAGGACATCTGCTATGCCACCCAAAACCGGCAGGACGCGGTGAAGGTGATGTCGGGGCAGGTGGACGTGGTGATCGTGGTGGGCAGTCCCACCAGTTCCAACAGCAATCGGCTGGCCGAGCTGGCGCGCAAGCTGGGCGTGGACAGCTACATGGTGGACAGCGCCGCGGAATTGAACCCGCAGTGGCTGGAGGGCAAGTCGCGGGTCGGGCTGACCGCGGGCGCCTCGGCGCCCGAAGTGCTGGTCAACCAGGTGATCGCGCGCATCAAGGCGCTGGGCGCGGTGTCCGTGCGCAAGATGGAGGGCATCCAGGAGACGGTGAAATTCCCGATGCCCAAGGGCCTGAAGCTGTGACCTCACGCTCGCGCATTGCCCGCCTCTAGAATCGCCAGATGCTCGATATCAATTTACTGCGGAAGGACCTGGCGTCGGCGGTCGCCCGGCTGGAAACGCGCAAGAAGCCGCAGACCTTCCTGGATGTGAACGCGTTCGAGAAGCTCGAAGCCGAACGCAAGACCATCCAGACCCGCACCGAGGAATTGCAGGCGCAGCGCAACCAGCTGTCCAGGCAGATCGGCCAGCTGAAGTCCAAGGGTGAACCGGTCGATGCAGTGATGGCGAAGGTGGCTTCGCTGAAGGCGGACCTGGATGCGTCGGCGGCGCGGCTGGAACAGATCCAGCCCGAGATGCAGGCCTTGTTGCTGGCGGTGCCCAACCTGCCGCACCCCAGCGTTCCGGTGGGCGCGGATGAAAGCGGCAATGTCGAAGTGCGCAGGTGGGGCATACCGCGCAAGTTCGACTTCGCGCCCAAGGACCACGTGGACCTCGGCGAGAAGATCGGCCTGGATTTCGAGACCGGCGTGAAGCTCAGCGGTGCGCGGTTCACGGTGATGAAGGGCCAGATCGCGCGCCTGCACCGTGCGCTCGCGCAGTTCATGCTGGACGTTCAGACCGAGGAGCACGGCTACACCGAGTGCTACACGCCGTACATCGTGAATGCGGAAACGTTGAAAGGCACGGGCCAGCTGCCGAAGTTCGAAGCCGATTTGTTCGCGGCCAGGAAAGGCGGCCAGGAAGGCGAGGCGGCAGCCGACAACGCGGCGCTGTACCTCATCCCCACCAGCGAAGTGACGCTGACCAACTTCGTGCGTGGCGAAGTCGTGGCGGAAACCGAGTTGCCGATCAAGCTCACCGCGCACACGCCGTGCTTCCGTTCGGAAGCGGGCAGCGGCGGGCGCGACATCCGCGGCATGATTCGCCAGCACCAGTTCGACAAGGTGGAGATGGTGCAGATCGCGCATCCCGACCAGAGCGAAGAAGCGCACGAGGAAATGACGCGCCATGCGGAAGCCATTCTTCAGAAGCTGGGGCTGCCTTATCGCGTGATGCTGCTGTGCACCGGCGACATGGGCTTCGGCGCGGCCAAGACCTACGACCTTGAGGTGTGGCTGCCCGCGCAAGACACCTATCGCGAAATCAGCTCGGTGTCGAATTGCGAGGCGTTCCAGTCGCGGCGGATGCAAGCGCGCTTCAAGAACGCGCAGGGCAAGAACGAGCTCGTCCACACGCTCAACGGGTCGGGCCTGGCGGTGGGCCGCACCTTGGTGGCGGTGCTGGAGAACTACCAGCGCGCCGACGGCACGGTCGAGGTGCCCGAGGCGCTGCGGCCGTACATGGGCGGCCTGTCGGTGCTGACGCCCGCCGCCTGAGCCCAGTCATTTCTATCGGCTAGAATTGGCGGCTTCGCACCACGCGAAACTGAGACCAGGAGCGGTGGCAGAGTGGTCGAATGCGCCGGACTCGAAATCCGGTGTACGGTTATGCCGTACCGTGGGTTCGAATCCCACCTGCTCCGCCAAGTATGCTGGTAAGTTGTTGATAAATAAAAGCTTTGTACTTTATCACCGATTAGCTATCAAAGCAACCATCAAACGCCGCCAGTGAATTCGCTCGCGGCGTTTCACTTACGCAGTGCTGCTTGCCCGGCGCCATCTTGCTCGTTAGGATGCGTTGA
>JAQGMT010000085.1 GCA_028292185.1 Ramlibacter sp.
GAGTTGACCACGGCGCGCGACCGCAAGCAGTTCCTGGACGCGCAGTCCGCGGACCTGAACGAAGCCATGACCACGCTCGAGGACGCCATCCGGAAAATCGACGGGGAAACCCGCGAGTTGCTGGCCGGCACCTTCAACACCGTCAACGAGCACTTCGGCAAGATGTTCCCCGAGTTGTTCGGCGGCGGCAACGCGCGCTTGGTCATGACCGGCGACGAGATCCTGGATTCGGGGGTGCAGGTGCTGGCGCAGCCGCCCGGCAAGAAGAACCAGACCATCCACCTGCTTTCCGGCGGCGAGAAGGCGCTGACGGCCATTGCGCTGGTGTTCGCGATCTTCCAGTTGAATCCCGCGCCGTTCTGCCTGCTCGATGAGGTGGACGCACCGCTCGACGATGCGAATACCGAGCGTTACGCCAAGCTGGTGAAGGCGATGAGCCGCGAAACGCAGTTCCTGTTCATCAGCCACAACAAGATTGCGATGGAGATGGCCGAGCAGCTGATCGGGGTCACCATGCAGGAGCAAGGCGTTTCGCGCATCGTGGCGGTGGACATGGAATCGGCTGTGTCGATGGCTGAAGCCGCGTGAGCGCCATGAGCGGCGACTGGCCGTCCCAAGGCGCGAAGGCCCGTTGGGGGGGCAGCGCAGCGGCCGAGGCCGCAAGCGTGGGGGCCATCGCATGAGCAGCTTCACTGTCGGCCTGGCCATCATCGGTGGCCTGCTGCTGGCGCTGCTGGTGGCTTACAACGCATGGACCGCGCGCAGGAATGCGCCGCGCCAGCCCGAAGCCGCAGCCCCGGCCGTTGCGGCCGCCAACGAGCCTTCGGCCGAGCGCCAGGACCCCGTCTTCGATTCACTGCCGCCCGTCGTGCCAGAGAGGAAGCCGGGCCTCGATCCGCTGATCGACGTCTTGGCCCCGATCGCGTTGGAGGCGCCGGTGTCCGGCGACGCAGCACTGGGCGCGTTGCCGCCAACCCGCCGCGCGGGCAGCAAGCCTTTTGCGATCGAAGGTTTGAACGAGAGCACGCAGCATTGGGAAACGCCGCAGGCCGGCCGGCGCTATGCCGCGTTCCAGGCCGGCGTGCAACTGGCCAACCGCACCGGCGCGCTCAATGAAATCGAGTACTCGGAGTTCGTCATGAAGACGCAGGCGTTCGCCGATGAAATCAACGGCACCCCCGATTTCCCGGAGATGCTGGATGAAGTGGCCCGTGCCCGCGAACTCGACCAGTTCGCCGGCGACCATGATGCGCAGCTGGGCTTCACCTTGCGCGCGAAGAATTCCGCCTGGAGCCCCGGCTATGTGCAGCAGCACGCCTCGCGGCTGGGCTTCGTCTCGGGCGTGATCCCCGGCCGCATGGTGCTGCCGGCCAGCACGCCGGGCGGCGCGCCGGTGCTGGGTCTGACGTTCGACACCCAGGCCGCGCTGGCCGACGATCCCGCGCAGTCGGCGCTGCGCGAGCTGACCCTCAGCCTGGACGTGCCCCAGGTGCATCGCGGCGAGCAGCCCTTCGTCCGGATGCGCGAAGCCGCCGTTGCGCTGGCCACGGCGATGGAAGGGATCATCACCGACGACAACGGCGAGCCGATTCGCGACGAAGGCCTGGACGTGATCGAGGCCGACCTGGAAAAGCTGTACGACACGCTGGAGTCGCGCGACCTCGCGGCGGGTTCGCCGCTGGCGCGGCGGCTGTTCTCCTGAGCACCGATCCCGGCTGGTCCGGCACTCGCGACATGGCTGTTTCTCCGAAGGTCCAGGAACGCATCGATGCCTTGCACGAGCTGCTGCATCACCACGCGCATCGCTACTACGTGCTGGACGAGCCGGAGATTCCGGACGCCGAGTACGACAAGCTCTTCCGCGAACTGCAGGAGCTGGAGTCCGAGCATCCCGAACTCCTGACGGCCGGTTCGCCGACGCAGCGAGTCGGCGCCAAGCCGCTCGACGGCTTCGCCAAGGTTCGCCACAAGGTGGCCATGCTGTCGATCCGCACCGAGACCGACATCGAGGCCAGCGGCGCGCGCAACTTCGATGCCCGCGTTCGCCGTGAACTCGGCTTGACCGCAGCCGATCCTCCCATCGAGTACGTCGCCGAGTTGAAGTTCGACGGGCTGGCCCTGAACCTGCGCTACGAGAACGGCGTGCTGGTCCAGGCCGCCACGCGCGGCGATGGCGAGATCGGGGAAGAGGTCACGCAGAACATTCGCACCATCGGCCAGATTCCGCTGCGACTCCCGAAAGATGCACCTCCTGTTCTCGAAGTCCGCGGCGAGGTGTACATGCGGCGCGACGATTTCGAAAAACTCAATGAGCAGCAGCGGGCGAAGATCGCGCAAGGCGCGAAGGGCGAGAAGACCTTTGTCAATCCACGCAACGCAGCGGCCGGTGCGGTGCGGCAGCTCGATCCTGCGATCGCTCGCCAGCGCCCGCTGAGTTTCTTCGCCTACGGCTGGGGCGAGCTGACCCCGCCGGAGGAGGGCGGCCCGGACTTCCAGACCCATTTCGAGGTCTTGCTCACGCTTCGTTCATGGGGGTTTCCGGTGTCGCCGCGCACCGAAATCGCAATGGGCGCCGAGGAGCTGGTCGCGTATCACCAGGCGGTCGGCACGGAGCGCGACAGCCTGCCCTTCGACATCGACGGCGTGGTTTACAAGGTCAATAGCCTGGCGCTGCAAAAACGGCTGGGCTTCGTTTCGCGCGAGCCGCGCTGGGCGGTGGCGCACAAGTATCCGGCCCAGGAGCAGGTCACCACGGTGGAATCTATCGACGTGTATGTCGGACGCACCGGCAAGCTGACCCCGGTGGCGAGGTTGGCGCCCGTGTTCGTGGGCGGCGTGACCGTCACCAACGCCACTTTGCACAACGAAGACGAAGCGCGGCGCAAGGACGTGCGGGTCGGTGACACCGTGATCGTGCGGCGCGCAGGCGACGTGATTCCCGAAGTGGTGGCCGTCGTCCCCGAGAAACGTGTGCGTGACGCACAGCAATTCACGATGCCGCGGCGCTGCCCGGTCTGTGGGTCGGAAGCGGTGCGCGAGGAGGGCGAGGCGGACTATCGCTGCACCGGGGGCCTGTTTTGCAGCGCCCAACGCAAGCATGCGATCCTGCATTTCGCGCAGCGCCGCTCGCTGGACATCGAAGGCCTGGGCGAGAAACTGGTGGACCAGATGGTCGAGGGCAATCTCATCCGCACGCTGCCCGATCTCTATCGATTGGGACTGGGCCACCTGGTGAGCCTCGAGCGGATGGCCGAGAAGTCGGCGCAGAACGTGCTGGCCGCATTGGAAAAGTCCAAGCACACCACGCTGCCGCGCTTCCTTTATGGCCTGGGCGTCCGCCACGTCGGGGAGACCACGGCCAAGGACCTCGCGCGGTATTTCGGTGCGCTCGACCCCATCATGAACGCCAGTGTGGAGCAATTGCTGGAAGTGCCGGACGTTGGCCCGGTGGTGGCGGAGAGTCTCCACACGTTTTTTCAACAGCCGCACAATCGTGAGGTGGTCGAGCAGTTGCGCGCCTGCGGCGTCACCTGG
>JAQGMT010000095.1 GCA_028292185.1 Ramlibacter sp.
ATCCTGCAGCTGGCCAACCAGCATGACTTTCACATCGTCGAAGACGACACCTACAGCCACATCGCGCCGGAGCACGCGACCCGGCTGTGCGCACTGGACGGGCTGCAGCGAACCATCCACGTCAGCGGTTTCGCCAAGATCCTCGCGCCGAACTGGAGGGTGGGGTTCCTCGCCGCGCATCCGTCACTGATCGAACAGCTGCTCGACACCAAGTTGCTCGCCACGCTGACCACGCCCGCGTTGCTGGAAAAGGCGCTGGCCCTGTGCATGGAGCAAGGCCAGTTGCGCCGGCACGCCGAGCGGATCAAGACGCGGCTGGCCGTGGCGCGCAGCCGCAGTGTGAAGCTGGCCTTGAATGCCGGCTGCACCTTCGCGGCGGAACCGGCGGGCTTGTTCGGCTGGGTGGACACCGGCGTGGACACCGACGCGCTGGCCCAGCGCATGTTGGACCAAGGCTATCTGCTTGCGCCGGGCGCCTTATTTCACGCGCAGCGCAGGCCGTCCACCTTGATGCGAATCAATTTCGCGACGACGCAGGACGCCGTGTTCTGGAAGAAATATTCCGAGCTGGTCCGCAAGATGTGAGCCGCTGGCGCGGGCTCACAGCATCTCGTCGGGTGCAAAGGGTTTGATCAGCTGCACCAGCAGCTTGAGCTTGGTGCTGGCTTCGGGCTCGCTGTGCGCGTCCTTGAACGCGGCTCCGTGCGGTGCGCGCCAGACCAGTTCGCCGCGATCCATCTCGACCCGGTACGCGCCTTGGCTCACCGTAGCATCCACTTCCTTTGCTGCCTGCTGCGCGATCGCGGCGCTTCGGATCAGCAGCGCCACCTCGCTGTTCTCGCGCCGCGAGCGCAGGTCGAGGTTCATCGAGCCGATCACGGCCATGCGCTGGTCGATCATCACGGCCTTGGTGTGCAGGCTGGCGCGCGACCCACCCGTCTTGGAGCCGCCCGCGCCCGACCCCGAGCCCAGGCCCCGCACCGAGCCCATGCCGCCTATCGTGCCCTCCTGGTCCGAGCGCATTTCATACAGCTCGATGCCCATGCGGACCAAATCCTTGCGATAGCGCGTGTACCCCGCGTGCGCCGCAGGAGCGTCATTGGAGGCGAGTGAATTGGTGAGCACGCGAATGCGCACGCCTTTGGCTCGCATCGCAGCGAAGGTCGCCATCATCGGCTTGCCCGGCACGAAGTAAGGCGAGATGATCACCACCTCCTGGCGGGCTTGCTCCATCAGACGCAGCAAGCCATCCACGACCGTGTCGCCGGCATCAGCCTCATCTTCGTCGGGGCCGATCTTGCCGGGCTTGTCCACGAGCAGCAGCGAGGGCGCCCAGGTGAGGGGAACCTGGCGCAAATCCATCGCGGTGGAGGCCGGACTGGCCACGGACGTGGCCGTCACATTCAGCAAGATGGCGGAGGTGACCGTTCCTGCCGGCGCGCTGCCCACTGCTGCCATCTGCATGGGCTTGGCGCCGTCGCCCACCGGGTTGGCTTGCGCGGCGGGGGCGGGCTCGCGCAGGTCTTGCAGCTCTTGCGCGGACAACAGCTTTTGCACCGGATAGGCGAGCTGGTCATTCCAGTAGCGGTCGAAGCTGGCAGACATGTCGCGAACGATGCGGCCTGCCGCCAGCACGTCCAGGTCGACGAAGTTGCTCTTCTCATCGACGCCGAAGTATTCGTCGCCCAGGTTGCGGCCGCCGGCAATCCCCATCGCGTTGTCGGCGATGAAGAGTTTGTTGTGCATCCGTTTCGTGATGCGGTCGAAATCCTTGATCGAGCTGAACATGTGGCCGATCAGGGAGGAGCGCGATCCCGGCAGCGGATTGAAGAGGCGGATCTCCACTCCGGGCTCGAAAGCAAGGCGAAGCACTTGCGCGTCCTTGCCCACCGTGTTGAAGTCGTCGAGCAGCACCCGCACCCGCACCCCGCGGCGTGCGGCATCACGCAGGTGCTGCAGCAATATCTCGGTGCTGTTGTCGGCATGAATCGCGTAGTACTGCAGGTCGAGCGCGCGCTGGGCCGAATCGATCAGCGCCAGGCGGCTGGAAAAAGCAGTGCCTACGCTGTCCAGCAAGGCGAAACCGGAATCGCTCCTGGCCTTGGCTTGCGCGCGGCGTTCCTGCACCAGTTGCCCGAGCTGGGTTTGCTCGGGAGAAGCGAAGGCTTGCGAGGCTTGGCGATCGCCGTTGTCCGGCAAAGTCGCGCAGCCGGCGCACCAGCTGACCAGCAGCACCGCGAACAAGCTGCGCCAGAACGAAGCCCAACGCAAACGCGAGAGGGGCAGGGTGCAGAGAGTGTCGAAGCTTGGCTCCATGGTCGTGCACCACTCTAACCGCAAGCGCGACAGTAAGGGGTGCCGCGAAGTCAGCCGTGGCCTGCAATGCGTGCCGGACAAATGCTCATGAGCTGATTCCGAGCGCCTCCCAGCGCTCCAGGGCTGCCATCAATTCCTCGTCGATGCGCGCGCTGCGCTGCGTGAGTTCGGCAGCACGCGCCGGGTTGCTCCCGTACAGATCGCCGTCCGCGAGTTCCTCGTTGATGGCCCTCTGTTCCTGTTCAAGTGCGCTGATCGCCGCCGGCAGGCCATCGAGTTCACGCTGCTCCTTGTAGCTCAACTTCCTTCTCACGGCGGCAGGAGGTATCGCCGCCGGCGCCGCAGGTTTGGCGGGCGCGGCCGTTTGCGCCTGCGCTCGTGCGGAATCCTGCGCCAGCGCCTGCGCGCGGCGCGACTGGGTCAGCCAATCCTGCACACCGCCCTCGTACTCGCGCCAGCGGCCTTCGCCCTCGAACACGATGGTGCTGGTCACCACGTTGTCCAGAAACGCGCGGTCATGGCTGACCAGGAAGACCGTGCCGTCGTAGTTCTGCAGCAGGTCTTCCAGCAGTTCCAG
>JAQGMT010000099.1 GCA_028292185.1 Ramlibacter sp.
TACGCCAACGGCAAGAAGCGGCTGCGCGAACTGCGCGAGCAACTCAAATACTCCGTCAGCGCGCCCGTCATCAAGCAGAGCCAGAGCTTTCCCGCGGAGCGCGACTTCTCCAAACCGGACTACCTGCGCGCCGTGGAGCGGGCCAAGGAATTGATCGCGGCGGGCGACTTCATGCAAGTACAGGTGGGCCAGCGCATCAAGAAGCGCTATACCGAATCGCCGCTGTCGCTGTACCGTGCGCTGCGCTCGCTCAATCCGAGCCCGTACATGTACTACTACCACTTCGGCGACTTCCACGTCGTCGGGGCCTCTCCTGAAATCCTGGTGCGCCAGGAGCAGACGCCCGAGGGGCAGAAGATCACGATCCGCCCACTGGCGGGAACGCGGCCACGCGGCGCGACGCCCGAGCAGGACAAGCTGGTCGAGCAGGAATTGCTGTCGGACCCCAAGGAACGGGCCGAGCACGTGATGCTGATCGACCTGGCCCGCAATGACATCGGCCGGATCGCCAAGACCGGCACGGTGAAGGTGACTGACGCATTCGCGATCGAGCGCTATAGCCACGTGATGCACATCGTCAGTAACGTGGAAGGCATCCTTCCCGACGGCATGACCAGCATCGATGTGCTGAAGGCCACGTTCCCGGCCGGAACCCTGACCGGCGCGCCCAAGGTGCATGCGATGGAAGTGATTGACCAGCTCGAGCCCACCAAGCGCGGCCTCTACGGCGGTGCCTGCGGCTATCTGAGCTATGCGGGCGACATGGACGTGGCGATCGCCATTCGCACCGGCATCATCAAGGACCAGATGCTCTACGTGCAGGCTGCGGCGGGCATTGTGGCCGACTCCGTGCCCGAGATGGAATGGAAGGAAACGGAAGCCAAGGCGCGCGCCTTGCTGCGGGCGTGCGAACTGGTCGAGGAGGGCTTGGAGTGAACGAGCCTGGCGAGTCGCGCACCCCCGAACAGGCCGAGTTGGTGGCGCGCCAGGCGCAGCGCTGGAACGACCCGCGCACCCAGGACGACGCCCGGGCGCGGGTGGCGCTGGTGAACGTGCGCGCCAAGGCGAACGAACCACGCTTGACTTCGCAACTCAAGCAGCTGGACAAGGCCCCGGCGATCAAGCACAAGATCTATTGGCTGCGACAGATGGCTGAAACTTTCGCCGACGCGGTCGCGCCGCAGGCCGCCTGCTCGGATGCGTGCGACGGCTGCTGCTACCAGCCGGTTTCGGTGACCCTGCAGGAAGCCGAAGTGATCTCGCGCGAAATCGGCGTGCCGCTGCAAACGCCCACCGAGTGGAGCACCCTGCCGGTAATGAAGTACGCAGGCCAGCCTTGCCCGTTCCTGCAGGACGCGCGCTGCAGCATCTACCAGCACCGGCCGATGGTCTGCCGCCTGATCTTCAACATGGATGCGGATTCGCTTTTGTGCCAGATGGTGCCGGGCGCCCGCTCGCAGGCGCCCTATGCCGACCACAGCATCTACAAGGAGCTCTATATTCGCGCGCACCTGGGGAAGGTGAAAAGCCAGGAAGAAATGCAGGCGGCATTGAAGGGCCTGCGCATGGCCGACCTGCGCGAGTTTTTCCCGAACGGCTTGGGCCAGTCTGGTGGGGGGAAGTCGCAATGAAATTGCTGATGATCGACAACTACGACAGCTTCACCTACAACCTGGTGCAGTACTTCGGCGAACTCGGCGCGCAGGTGGAGGTGTTCCGCAACGACGAGATCACGGTGGAAGGCATCGCCCAGCGCCGGCCGGACCGGCTGGTCGTGTCGCCCGGTCCATGCACTCCCGCCGAAGCAGGCGTCTCCGTCGCGGCGATCCAGCACTTTGCCGGCAAGTTGCCGATCCTGGGCGTGTGCCTCGGGCATCAGGCGATCGGCGCGGCCTTCGGCGGCAAGATCATTCGCGCCCAGCAATTGATGCACGGCAAGACCAGCGTGATCAGCACCACGCGCCAAGGCGTCTTCGCGGGTCTGCCGGAGCACTTCACGGTGAATCGCTATCACTCTCTGGCGATCGAGAAATCGTCCTGCCCGCCCGAGCTGGCCACCACCGCGTGGACCGAGGATGGCGAAATCATGGGCGTGCGGCATCGCGAGTTGGATGTGCAAGGCGTGCAGTTCCACCCGGAGTCCATCCTCACCGAGCATGGTCACGCCATGCTCAAGAACTTCCTGGAACTCGCTCCGTGATTGCCGGACAATTCCCCCGCCACAGGAGACTGACATGATCACCCCCCAGGAAGCACTGCAGCGCACGATCGAACATCGCGAGATCTTCCACGACGAGATGCTCAAGGTCGTGCGCATGATCATGAGCGGCGAGCTGTCGCCGGTGATGATGGCGGCGCTGATCACCGGCCTGCGGGTGAAGAAGGAAACCATCGGCGAGATCACCGCTGCCGCCCAGGTGATGCGCGAGTTTTCGACCAAGGTGAACGTCGCGGACAAGACGCACCTGGTCGATATCGTCGGCACCGGTGGCGACGGCTCGCACACGTTCAACATCTCGACCTGCTCGATGTTCGTCGCCGCGGCGGCGGGCGCGAAGGTCAGCAAGCACGGCGGGCGCAGCGTGTCGAGCAAGAGCGGCAGCGCCGACGTGCTGGAAAGCCTGGGGCTCAACATCAATTTGTCGCCCGAGGCCATTGCCAAGTGCATCGCGCAGGTCGGCATCGGCTTCATGTTCGCGCCGAATCACCACCCGGCGATGAAGAACGTCGCGCCGATCCGCAAGGAGCTGGGCGTGCGCACCATCTTCAACATCCTGGGGCCGCTCACCAACCCGGCCAGCGCGCCCAACATCCTGATGGGTGTGTTCCACCCCGACCTGGTCGGCATCCAGGTGCGCGCGCTGCAACGGCTGGGCGCCGAGCACGCATTGGTGGTGTATGGCCGCGACGGCATGGACGAAATCAGCCTGGGCGCCGCGACGATGGTCGGTGAACTGAAAAACGGCGAAATCACGGAGTACGAAATCCATCCCGAGGACTTCGGCTTGGCGATGGCCAGCAATCGATCGCTCAAGGTCGACACACCCGAGCAGTCGCGCGCGATGCTGATGAGCGTGCTGGAGAACAAGCACGGTGCGGCGCGCGACATCGTCATCTTCAATACCGGGGCAGCGCTCTACGCGGCGAACGTGGCGGACAGCATCGAAGCGGGCATCGTCCAGGCGCGCGGCGCCATTGAATCGGGTGCGGCCAAGGCCAAGCTCGAGCAGCTCGTCAAAGTTTCCAAGACGCTGGCCGCCTGATCACCATGTCGGACATCCTCCATCGCATCGTCGAGGTCAAGCGCGAGGAAATCGCCACCGCGCAGAAGAAGATTTCCTTTGCGGCAATGCGCTCCGACGCCGAAAGCCGGGTGCTCACCCGCGATTTCGAGGGCGCGCTGCGGCGCAAGATCGCGGCGGGGCAAAGCGCGGTCATCGCCGAGATCAAGAAGGCGAGCCCGAGCAAAGGCGTGTTGCGCGCCGACTTCGTTCCGGCCGACATCGCGCAAAGCTACGCCGAAGGAAAGGGCAAGGTCAGCGCCGCCTGCCTGTCGGTGCTGACCGACCGCCAGTTCTTCCAGGGCCAGACCGACTATCTCAAGCAGGCCCGCGCCTCGTGCGACCTGCCGGTGCTGCGCAAGGATTTCATCATCGATGCCTACCAGGTGTACGAATCCCGGGCGATGGGCGCCGACTGCATCCTGCTGATCGTCGCCTGTCTGGAAGATGCCCACATGGCGGAGCTCGAAAAGGTGGCGCGCAGCTTGGACATGGCCGTGCTGGTGGAGGTGCACGACAGGGCCGAGTTGGAGCGAGCCCTCAAGCTCAAGACCCCCCTGCTCGGGATGAACAATCGCAACTTGCGCAACTTCGAGGTGTCCCTGGACACCACTTTGGGCCTGCTCAAGGATGTGCCTGCCGATCGCTTGCCGGTCACCGAGTCCGGCATTCTGGTGAAGGCCGACGTGAAGAAGATGCGCGACGCCGGCGTGCACGCGTTCCTGGTCGGCGAGGCATTCATGCGGGCCGAAGACCCCGGCTTGGCGCTGGCCGAACTGTTCGGCGACTAGCCTCGGCGTGAGCAATGACTGAGTTCCCGCGAAGCCAAGGGGACGAGGTGCTCGCACCGCAGCCGCCCGCGGACAACCGTCTCTTGCGCTGGGAGCCCGAACGTTGGCCGCTGGCCCAGGGGTGGCCGCCCGTGGTCGGCAGCTTTCTGGCCAGCACGGCCGGACTCAGGCTGGCTGCCTTCATTCGAGAACGGCTGGCAGCGGGCGCGATCATTTATCCGCCTCGGCCCTTGCTGGCGCTGGAAACCACGCCGCTGCCCAGCGTCAGGGCAGTGATCCTGGGGCAAGACCCGTATCACGGTCCGGGCCAGGCGGAAGGCCTGGCCTTCTCGGTGCCCGCAGGCGTGAAGCCGCCGCCGTCCTTGCGCAACATCTACAAGGAACTTCGCTGCGCCGAGCAGGCCGTGCCGCCGCACGGCTCACTGCTTGGGTGGGCGCACCGTGGTGTGTTGTTGCTCAATACCTGCCTGACGGTGGAGGATGGGCAGGCCGGTAGCCATGCGAAGAAGGGCTGGGAAGTGCTGACCGACGCGGTGCTTGCCGCAGTCGCGGCCGAGGCGTCGCCTTGCGTTTACATGCTTTGGGGCGCCCATGCGCAGGCCAAGGCGGCCCTGATCGAAGAAATCGCCGCCCGCAACGGACGCGATGCGCTCGTCTTGAAGGCCAACCATCCATCTCCCCTTTCCGCCAGCCGGCCGCCGGTGCCGTTCCTGGGTTGCGGCCACTTCGCACAGGCGCGTGACTGGCTGGCGTCGCGCGGCTGTCCGGAGGTGTTCTAAGTGCGCGAGCTAGTCGATCTTGGCGCCCGAGCGCCTGATCACCGCGGCCCATTTCGCCGAATCGGAGCGGATCAAGTCGCCGAACTCTTCTGGCGTTCCGCCGGCGGGCTCGTCCCCGATCTCGGTGAAGTGCTTGACGAAGGTGGGGGCGACGATCGCCTTGTTGATCGCCGCGTTCAGGCGCAAAACGATAGCCCTCGGTATCCCCACGGGACCGACGACGCCGGTCCAGGTGCCCGCCTCGTAGCCGGGAACTCCGGCTTCGGCAATGGTGGGCACCTCGGGAAAGGCCGGTGAACGCCGCGCTCCGCTGACGGCCAGTGCCCGCACGCGTCCGGCGCGGGCGTGCGGCGCGATCGAGCTGAGGCTTTCGAACATCACCTGCACGTGTCCCGCGATGAGGTCGTTGATCGCCATCCCGCCGCCCTTGTAGGGGACGTGCACGATGTCCGTCTCGGTCATGTACTTGAACAATTCGCCGCCGACGTGCCCGGGCGAGCCGTTGCTGGAGGATCCGTTGACGAGCTTGCCCGGGTTCATTTTCGCGTAGTCCACCAGCTCCCGCACCGAGTACACCGGCAGCGAGGGCGACACCGCCAGCAGCAAGTGCCCCTTCGTCACCAGGCCGATCGGCTGCAAGTCGCGCTCGATGTCGTAAGGCAGTTTGGACACCATATGGCGCGTGATGGCCATAGCCCCGATGGGCGCCATCCCGATCGTGTAACCGTCGGGAGCGGCCTTCGCCGTCAGGCTGATGCCTATGGTGAGCGCGCCGCCAGCCCGGTTTTCGACCACCACTTGCTGCCCCAGTTGCGCGGCCAGCTCGACGGCGAGCAGGCGAGCCACCGTGTCGGTCGCGCTACCGGCTGCCTGCGGGACGATGAGGCGCACCGGCCGGTCGGGAAACTCGGCGTTTGCCGCGGTGGGCAAGGCGCACGCCAATGGGAGAGCGAGCAGCAAGGCGATCCATCTCATGGCGACCTCTCGGTTGGCGAGCTGGGCGCGATTCTACGGCGGCGTCACGTTGCCGGCCCCTGGGGAACCCCCGTTACAAGCAGCACGCGGCGTGCACGGGGGTTTTCCCAATGCCACAGGGTAACGGTCGGGGAGAAACGTGCTATATTTCGAGGTTCGCCGGAGGGGTGCCCGAGTGGCTAAAGGGGGCAGACTGTAAATCTGTTGGCTTACGCCTACGCTGGTTCGAATCCAGCCTCCTCCACCAGCCTCCCAGCAGAGGTCGGCGAGCGGTTTTGACGTGATGGCTGTGTGCGATTTGTGTGGGGCTCGCGGAGCCGCAAGGGGAATTGAAGTCGACCCGATGCGGGAGTAGTTCAATGGTAGAACCCTAGCCTTCCAAGCTAATGACGCGGGTTCGATTCCCGTCTCCCGCTCCACAAATTGCCGGGGCATCGCATTGAAGATAACGCGGCGAATGAATTTCGCCCTTGTGGCTCAGTGGTAGAGCACCCCCTTGGTAAGGGGGAGGTCGCGGGTCCGATTCCCGCCAAGGGCACCACGGACAGGGCGCGTGCTTGCAAGCCCATTGTTGTTGATAGTGATTGACTAGTTACCTTTTCGGAGTCGAAAAATGGCAAAAGGAAAATTCGAGCGGACCAAGCCGCACGTCAACGTGGGCACGATCGGCCACGTGGACCATGGCAAGACCACCTTGACCGCG
>JAQGMT010000194.1 GCA_028292185.1 Ramlibacter sp.
ATCCTGATCAACGTTTCGCGCGGCCCTGTCATCGACACGGCTGCTGTGCTGGCCGCTTTGCATGACGGTCGCCTGGGCGGCGCCGCGCTGGATGTGCACGACAAGCAGCCGCTCACCGGCAAGGAGCCGCTGTTCGATGCGCCCAACCTGCTGCTCACTCCGCACGTCGCGGGCATCACCGCCACCAGCATGCGCGCGATGAGCGAAGGCGCGGTCGCCACCATGGTGGCTTTGCTGCGCGGCGAGCGCCCGAGCAACGTCGTCAATCCCCAAGTCTTCAAGTAACCCGCGTACCTCGCGGGAATGTGAGTTCATCATGCGTATTGCAGATATCCGAGCCGTTCCGATCTCCTTTCCCGTTCCCGCCGACAAGTCGGTGCAACTGGGCATAGGCCGCAGCGTCAAGCGCGACGCCGTGCTGGTGCGGGTCGAAACCGACGAGGGGCAGATCGGCTGGGGCGAAGCGCACCACGGGCGCTGCCCGGGCGCCGTTGCCAAGCTGATCGACACCACGATCCGTGAGTTGGTGCTGGGCATGCACGCGCACGACGTGTCGGGCGTGTGGGCGCGCGTGTACAAGATGCAGCTCGCCAGCCACGGCATGGGCGCGGGCGCCGCACAGGCGCTGAGCGGCCTGGACATGGCCTTGTGGGACTTGCGCAGCCAGGCCACCGGTTGGCCCTTGTACCGGCTGCTGGGCGGAGCGTCCAAGCCGATCAAGGCTTATGCCGGCGGCATCTCGCTCGGCTGGCAGGATCCCTCGCTGTTGGCTGAAGAAGCGGGGCGCTACATCGCGGCCGGCTATCGCGCGATCAAGCTGCGCGTCGGCGACACGGCGGCCAAGGACATTGCCCGCGTGCTGGCCGTGCGCAAGGCCGTGGGCGACGAGATCGACATCCTGGTCGATGCCAACACCGCCTATACGGTGGACATCGTGCGCAAGGTCATGCCCGCGTTCGAAGAGGCCGCGGTCGGCTGGCTCGAAGAGCCGTTCCCGCCGCAGGATCGCCGCGCCTACGAGACTGCCGCGAAGCTGGGGAGGGTGCCGCTGGCCGCGGGAGAGAACCATTACACGCGCTACGAATTCGCGACGCTGATCGAAGACGCGAACGTGCAGTTCGTGCAGCCGGACCTGTCGAAGACCGGCGGCGTGACGGAGGCACTGCGCATCGCGGCCATGGCCAGCGCCTACAAGCTGACGGTCAATCCGCACACCTCGGCAACGGCGATCAACATGGCCACCACCATCCATTTCCTCTGCGCCGTGGACAACCCGGGTTACTTCGAGGGCGACGTCACCTCCCTCAATCCGTTCCGCGACCAGCTCGCCGATAAAGGCGCGTACGCGCTCGACAAGGACGGCTGCGTGCGGCCGTACGAAGGTGTCGGCATCGGGTTGAAGGTCGATACGCACTTCATCGCCGAACACCCGCTGATCGAAGGTCCGTGCTACGTTTGACCCTCGCGTCAGGGGCCGCAAGCCGTTCTTGAAAATTCGAAACACAGGAGACAACGATGGGCACTTGGCTAAAAACGTGGCTGGCGGTTCTTTGCCTGGGCTGGCTGGCCATGGCGCCGGCCGGCGCGCAGACATTCCCCGATCACGCCGTCCGCATCGTGGTGCCGTATCCGCCGGGGGGCTTCAACGACACCCTGGCACGGGTCTCGAGCGAGAAGTTGTCGAAGATGTGGAGTCAGCCGGTGGTCGTGGACAACAAGCCCGGCGGCAACACCACGCTGGGCAATGCATTCGTCGCGAAGTCGCCGCCGGACGGCTACACCATCCTGATCACGCCGCTGCCCTTTTCGGCCCTGCCGGGCCTTTACGGCGCCACCTTGCCCTATGACGCGCTGAAGGATTTCACGCCCCTGGTCTGGGCCGGCAGCACGCAAAACGCGCTGGTGGTTCGCAACGACCTGCCGGTGAGCAACTTGAAGGAATTCATCGACTACGCGAAGAAGAATCCCGGCAAGGTGAACTACGGCTCCACGGGTTCGGGTTCGTCGAACCATTTGTCGATGGAGCTGTTCATGAAGATGACCGGCACCAAGATGCAGCACATCCCGTACAAAGGCAGCGCTCCGGCGACGCTGGCAATGATGGCCGGCGACATCGACGCGCTGTTCGACAATGTGCCCAACGTGCTGCCGCAGATCAAGGCCGGCAAGATGAAGGTCATCGCGGTGAGCGGCGTGCAACGAGCAACGCTGCTGCCCGCGGTACCCACCGTGGCTGAAGCCGGTGTTCCGGGCTACGAAGTGAACGTGTGGTTCGGCATGCAGTTGCCCGCCGGCACACCGAAACCCATCGTCGACAAGATCAATCGGGACATGGTGCTGCTGCTGAAGGAGCCCGATGTGGTGGCGCGCTTCCGCGAGCAGGGCGTCGAAGTGGTGGCGAGTTCACCGGCGGAATTCGGCCAGTTGGTCCAGAAGGAGGTCGTGAAGTGGACGCAGCTGATCAAGGACGCCAACATCCGCATCGAATGAAGATCACCGATGTCACCCTGACGCTGTTCGCCTGGGACAACATTCCCGCGACCAGCTACGGCGCGCACACCGGGAAGTTCTCCGGCGAGAGCCGGCTGGGACTGCTGGCGATCACGACCGATACGGGCATCACCGGCCACGCGTTTCTCGGCTCGGCGTTTTATCCGGCCGACATGGATGGGGCGAGCCTCATCCGCTATCTGAAGCCGATCCTCCTCGGGCAGGACCCGCTCGATCGTGAACGCCTGTACAAGGCGATGTGGAAGCGTGTGCGCACGACCACGGTTCGTGCCATCGGCGCTGCCGACATCGCGCTCTGGGACATTGCCGGCAAGGCCGCCGGCCTGCCGATCCACGCGCTGCTCGGCTCGTATCGCGATCGCGTGCCGGCGTACATCAGCTCGGCCGTGCTGGCCAGTCCGCAAGCGTACGCGCAAGAAGCGCAGCACTACCAGTCGCTGAAGTTCGCCGCGTACAAGATTCATCCGCCGCAATCCTGGCGGGAAGACATCAAGGTGTGCGAAGCGGTGCGCAAGGCCGTCGGTGACGACTACCTGGTGATGCTCGATGCTGCGTGGAGCTACGACTACGCCGCCGCGCTGCGCGTTGGGCAGGCGATCGAGGCCCTGGGCTACTACTGGTATGAAGATCCGCTGGCGGACGCCGACATCTACAACTACATCGAGCTGCGCAAGAAGCTGCACATTCCCATCATGGCCACCGAGTACCCGGCCGGCGGATTGGATTCGTACACGCCGTGGGTGAAGGAACGCGCCACCGATTTCCTGCGCGG
>JAQGMT010000137.1 GCA_028292185.1 Ramlibacter sp.
TGAACGGCACCCGCTCGCCGTTCGGCGCGGTGCCCAACGCCTTCGATCCCCGTTACGTCAGCGGCGGGTCCAGTTCGGGATCGGCCTATGTGGTCGCCACCGGGCAAGTCGACTTTTCACTGGGCACCGATACGGCGGGGTCCGGGCGCGTGCCGGCGGGCCTGAACAACATCGTGGGGCTGAAGCCGTCCAAGGGGCTGATCAGTGCTTTCGGTGTGGTACCGGCCGCCCAAAGTGTGGACTGCGTCTCGATTCTTGCGCGATCCGTCGGACTTGCCGCGCAGGTGCTCGCACAGGCGATGTCTCATGACCCACAAGACCCTTATTCACGTCGCCTGTCGCTCGCGTCCACCCCGCTGCCGCGGGCCTTCCGGTTCGGCTTGCCGCACACCCTCGAATTCTTCGGCGACGAGCTGGCGCGCGAAGCGTTCGCCCAAGCCGTGCAGCGGCTGGTCGATCTCGACGGTGAGCCCGTCCGCATCGACTTCTCACCGCTTGCAAGTGCGGCGGAGCTGCTCTATGGCAGTGCGCTGATCGCCGAGCGCTATGCCGCGATCCGCGCCTTCTTCGATGCACACGAGGCGGAGGTGATGGAGCCGGTGCGCAGCATCATCGCCGCCGGGCGCGGCTTCAGCGCGGCAGACCTGGTGGACGCGCAAGTGCGGCTGCGCGGTTTCGCGCAGCTCGCGGCGCCGATGTGGGACAGCATCGATCTCCTGCTGGTGCCGACGGCTCCCACCCACTACACCATCGCGCAGATGCAGGCCGACCCGGTGGTGCTTAACCGCAACCTGGGCGCGTACACCAACTTCGTCAACCTGCTGGACTACGCCGCCTTGTCGGTGCCCAGCAGCCTGCGGTCCGACGGCCTGCCGTTTGGCGTCACGATGATCGGGCCGTGCGGCAGCGACTGGCAGCTGGCCGAGCTGGGCCAGCGATACCACCTGGCCACCGGCCTGCGACAGGGCGCCACCGGCGCCGCGCTGCCTGAAGCAGTGGCGATACCCGGACTCTCGGCTCCAGCCGCGCGAGTCGCAGTGGTCGGCGCGCATTTGACGGGGATGCCGCTCAACGGACAGCTGACGGAACGGGGCGCGCGCCTGGTTCACGTCGCGCAGACCTCGGCGGACTATCGGCTGTTCGCACTGAGCGGCACGACACCCGCCAAGCCAGGGCTGCTGCGCGTTGCGCCCGGTACCGGCGCGCGCATCCAGGTCGAGGTGTGGGAGATGCCGATGCAGCAGTACGGTTCCTTCGTCGCCGGGGTTCCCTCACCGTTGGCGATCGGCACTATTGCGCTGGCCGACGGCTCGCAGGTGCAGGGGTTCGTGTGCGAGCCGCACGCGGTGCAAGGCGCGCTCGACATTTCCGATCATGGCGGGTGGCGGGCCTACGTCCAATCGCTCCCTTGAATTCATGATCCCCGCGGAGGGTGCGATCCAGTCCGCACTGGCACTGGAGCCGCATTCATTACACTGGCGCGCAATGTCCACCCAAAACCAACGCGTTGCACAGCAGCAGCTCTGACATGCCTTCTTCCCTGGCCGCACGCAGCCTGCGCAGCGTCTGGCACCCCTGCACCCAGATGAAGCTGCACGAGGCGCAGCCGCCGGTGGCGATCGCCCGGGCCCAGGGCCCGTGGCTGGAAGACGTGGATGGCAAGCGCTATCTCGACGCCATCAGCTCCTGGTGGGTCAACCTGTTCGGCCACGGGCATCCGCACATCAAGGCCGCGCTGGCTGATCAGCTCGAGCGCCTGGACCACGTGATGCTGGCCGGCTTCACCCACGCGCCGGTGGTCGAGTTGTCCGAGCGTCTGGGCCGGCTCACCGGCCTGGGCCATGCTTTCTACGGCAGCGACGGCGCCAGCGCCACCGAGATCGCGCTGAAAATGAGCGCGCATTTCTGGCGCAACAGCGGCCGGCCGGCGAAGAGCCGCTTCGTCGGCTTGGCCGGCGGCTACCACGGCGAGACTGTCGGCGCGCTGGCCGTGACCGACATTGCGGTGTTCCGCGAGGCCTATGCGCCGCTGGTGCGGCTCGCCGCGACGGTGCCCAGCCCGGACGCTCGCAGCGCGCGCGCCGGCGAGAGCGCGGCGGATGTGGCTCGCCGCAGTGCCGCCGCGCTGGAGCATTGGCTGGCCGAGCACCACGAGGAAACCGCGGCCTTGATCGTCGAGCCGCTGGTGCAGTGCGCCGCCGGCTTTGCGATGCACGACCCGGAATACCTGCGGCTGGCCCGGGCCTTGTGCGATCGCTTCGAGGTGCACCTGGTGGCCGACGAGATCGCCACCGGCTTCGGCCGCACCGGCACCCTGTTCGCGCACCAGCAGGCCGGCATCCTGCCCGACTTCATCTGCCTGTCCAAGGGACTCACCGGGGGAACGATGGCGCTCTCGGCGGTGCTGACGACCGACACCGTGTTCGAAGCCTTCTACGACGACGAGGTCGCACGCGGATTTCTGCATTCGCATTCCTACACCGGCAATCCGCTGGCCTGCCGCGCCGCGCTGGCGACACTGGAAATCTTCGAGCAGGAAGACGTGCTCGCGCGCAACGAGAGCCTGGCCCGCTCCCTCGACGAGGCGCTGTTGCCACTGTCGCGGCATCCACGCGTGCGCCACGCGCGCCACCTGGGAATGCTCTGGGCCTGGGACGTGGAGACGCAGCTGCCCGATTTCGCCGCGCGCTACCACCGGCATGCGATGGACCACGGCGTGCTGCTGCGCCCGATCGGCCGCACCCTGTACGTGATGCCGCCTTATGTGCTGGACGAACCCGCCGTGCAATGGCTGGCGCAGGGGGCGCAAGCCGCGCTGGCCGCCACGCTTGCGCAAGAGGGGGCGGCATGATCGGCTACTTCGTCACCGGCACCGACACCGGTGTGGGCAAGACCCTGGTCTCGGCCGCGCTGCTGCATGCACTGGCGCTTCGCTATCCGCGCGTGGTCGGCATGAAGCCGGTGGCCGCCGGCGCCATCGAAGTGGATGGCGTGGCGACTTGCGAGGACGTGCTGGCCCTGAGGTCGGCGTCGACCGTGGCGGTCCCGCCCGAACTGGACAACCCGGTGCTCCTGCCCGAGCCTTTGTCGCCGCACATTGCCGCCGACCGCGCGGGCGTGCGCATCGACATCGCCGAAATCGCCAGGCGCTACCAGGCGCTGCGCGAGCACGCCGATGCGGTGGTGGTGGAAGGCGCGGGCGGCTTTCACGTGCCGCTCTCGCTGACGGAAACCGGCGCTGATCTGGCGCAGCGGCTGGGCCTGCCGGTGCTGCTGGTGGTTGGCTTGCGCCTGGGTTGCCTGAATCACGCGGCCCTCACCGCCGACGCGATCCGCGCCCGCGGCCTGGTGCTGGCCGGCTGGATCGCCAACCGTATCGATCCGTCCATGCAGGCACAGCAAGAGAACATCGCTTGGCTGGCGCAGCGGCTGGCCGCGCCGATGCTGGCCGACATCCCCTACAGCGTTGCGCCCGATGTGCGCGCGATTGCCATCCATCTGCCCGCAACATGAAAGCCTCCTCCTCCTGGCTCGACGAATTCCCCGGCCGGATCGCCGAGCTCGAAGCCGCGGGCCTGCGCCGCCGCCGTGCGGTGGTGCGGCCACTGGACGGCCCTTGGGTGCAGGTGGATGGCCAGCGCCTGCTGGCGTTTTGCAGCAACGACTATCTGGGTTTGGCGGGCCACCCGGTGCTGGCGCAGGCAGCTTGCGCCGGCGCCAGCGAGTTCGGTGTGGGTGCGGGCGCCTCGCCACTGGTGAGCGGTCACAGCACGGCCAACGCGGCACTCGAACACGACCTGGCGCAGTTTGTCGGACTGCCGCGGGCGCTGTACTTTTATGCCGGGTATGCCGCCAACATCGGAGCCGTCCCCGCGCTGGTCGGTAAAGGCGACGCCGTGTTCAGCGACGCCTTGAACCATGCATGCCTGATCGACGGGGCGCGGCTTTCGCGTGCAGCCATACATCGCTACGGCCACGCCGACCTGGCCGCACTGGATGCGGCGCTGACGCAAAGCCCCGCCCGGCGCAAGCTGGTGATCAGCGACGCCGTGTTCAGCATGGATGGCGACCGCGCCGACATCCCCGCCCTGCTGTCCTTGTGCGAGCGGCACGACGCGCTGCTGCTGCTGGACGACGCGCATGGCTTCGGTGTGCTGGGGCCGCAAGGCCGCGGCAGCCTGGCCCACTTCGGCCTGACCGGCGCGGGCGCCTCGCGCCGGGTTCTCTATATGGCAACCTTGGGCAAGGCCGCAGGCGTCGCCGGGGCCTTCATTGCGGGCGATGAGCCCTTGGTGGAATGGCTGCTGCAAAAGGCCCGCAGCTACATTTTTGCCACCGCCGCGCCGCCCTTGCTGGCTTTCGCCCTGCGCGCAGGGCTGCGGCTGATCGAGGCCGAAGATCACCGGCGCGAGCACCTGCACAGCCTGGTGGCCCGCCTGCGCGAAGGCTTGGCTGCAGCCCTGCGCGGCACGCATTGGACGCTGGCCGCATCGAGCACACCCATTCAACCGCTGTTGATCGGTCGAAGCGACCAGGCGCTGGCGGCGATGGAAGGCCTGCGCACGCGCGGCCTCTGGGTGCCGGCGATCCGGCCGCCCACCGTGCCTGAGGGTACGGCGCGGCTGCGCATTGCCTTGTCTGCCATCCATACCCGGGATGACGTTGACCGGCTGGTCCAGGCGCTGGCCGAAGTGGCTGCCGAGATGCACAAACCGAAGCGGACATCCCCCACGGAAACCGCCTAGTATTGTTTTTCAGATTCAGGAGAACCCGCTTGTCCACCGTTTTCGAGCAACCCGTCGCCATGCACCGCAGGCAGCCGAGTGAGCCTGCCGCCGCCCCCGCACGCTGGACCGTCGCAGCGGTGCAAGCGCTGTTCGACTTGCCCTTTCCCGAGCTGCTGCATCGCGCGCAGACCGTGCATCGCGAAAATTTCGACCCGACGATGGTGGAGTTCGCCACGCTGCTGTCGATCAAGACCGGCGGCTGCCCCGAGGACTGCGGCTACTGCCCGCAGGCGGCGCGGTATCACACGGGCGTGGAAGCATCCAAGCTGATGGAGCCGGCCGAAGTGCTCGAAGCTGCGCAACGCGCCAGGGACGCCGGCGCTACCCGCTTTTGCATGGGCGCGGCATGGCGCGCACCCAAGGACCGCGACATCGAGAAAGTCGCGGAGCTGGTCCGCACAGTCAAGGCGCTGGGCCTGGAGACCTGCGCCACGCTGGGCATGCTGGAGGAAGGGCATGCCCAGGCCTTGCGCGACGCGGGCCTGGACTACTACAACCACAACCTCGACAGCGCGCCCGACTTCTACGGCCACATCATCACCACGCGCGACTACCAGGACCGGCTCGACACGCTGGCGCGGGTGCGCGATGCCGGCGTCAAGGTCTGCTGCGGCGGCATCGTCGGCATGGGCGAATCGCGCTTGCAGCGCGCGGGACTGGTGGCCCAGCTTGCCAACCTCGATCCCTACCCCGAGTCCGTGCCGATCAATCACCTGGTGCGGGTGCAAGGCACTCCGCTGGCGGACCAGGAGCCGCTGGATCCCTTCGAGTTCGTGCGCACCGTCGCCGTCGCCCGCATCACCATGCCGCAGGCGCGGGTTCGCCTCTCGGCCGGCCGCCAGCAGATGGGTGATGCGGTGCAGGCGCTGTGCTTTCTGGCCGGGGCCAATTCCATTTTCTTCGGCGAAAAACTGCTGACCACGGGCAACCCCGACACCCAGGCCGACCTCCAACTCATGGCCCGGCTGGGCCTGCGCCAGGGGCAACCCGCCGCTATCCGCGGCGACGCAACATCGCCGGCGGCGCCGCACTGCGCAAAGCCGTGACGCCTCTTTGGGGAACCTGACGAGCGGGGCCGGCGCGTCTGCGCAAAAACCCGGGGTGCATCGCGGGCCACGAAAGTTATGATCGCTCAGCCATTGGCGGCGCCAGATGCCAAGGCCTCACCAACCGCGAGCAATCACATGCCGAAAATCACGAGGTCCGAGATCTGGACGGTGCCCGGGCCGACCGGTCCGATATTGGAGCGGGCCGGCATGCACCCCTCGCACGGGCTGGCGATCCAGTCCGTCGCCAATGATTTGGAGCGCATCGTCATCTCGCGCTGCGCCACTCCCGCCGGCATCCAGTTGCTCGACGAGGGATACGCCTCCAAGGGATTCGGCATCAAGGCGAAGAGCTGCGATTGGGGTCCCTTCACCGGCTTCGCGATGGCGCACATCGAGTATTCGAAGTTCGCGGACGGCCCCTCGCGCGCGGCCTACAACAAGCAAAAGAACTTCTTCGACCATGCCCGCTCCGACACCGGGTTCAGGCCCACGGATGCCGGGGGCGTCGCCGCATTGCAGGGGCAGGCGCACTCGTCGATGGCGGACTCCGAAATCCTCAAGCTGTCCAGGCCGCGCCTCGAGTACCTGAGGCGCCACAACGCAATCGAGTTCGACCAGGTGCGCGACGGCGCCCGGATCACTT
This sequence comes from Ramlibacter sp., assembly GCA_028292185.1. Taxonomy (GTDB): domain Bacteria; phylum Pseudomonadota; class Gammaproteobacteria; order Burkholderiales; family Burkholderiaceae_C; genus Ramlibacter. Next base: position 6,480 of record JAQGMT010000137.1, read on the forward strand.
GCGAGTCGCCCTTCGGACCGATGATGTTCATCATGATCGACCTGAAATCGGGAAGCTCCGCCACCTGGGGCATCCTGCATCGCGACAATTTCGCGGTCGGGCCGCTGCAGGTGACCCTGGCGGATGGCGGCCGATGGACGCCGGTTCGCGGCATGGCCAACACCCAGCCCGGCGGGACGCCGATGGACCCGGATCGCCGCTGCTGTACCGGCGACTACGACCTGTGGGGCGTTTTCCCGAAGAAGAACTCCGTCGTGGCAAGCACCCGTTCGCTGGCGATGCACGGCATGGATCGGCAGCTGCAGGTGTTCTCGGCGGCGGTGCCCGGCGTCTCGCAGGGGATCAAGGCCCGCGTCGCCCAGCTGCAGAAGGCGACGATGAACCAGGCGGTGGCGCGCACGCACCACGAGTACGGCAAGTACACGGAGGATCGCGAAAAAGGAAACATCTCGGCCCTGACGCTGCATACCGCGCGTGAGATGAATCGGCGGATCCGCGCCAACGGCTACCGGGGCGGCGACATGTTCCACCACAACGACGACCTGGGCAACCCGTTCCGCAGCGACGTCGAGGAGGACCTGATCGCCTTCGTGCCCGGTGAAATGTATCCGCACTTCATCGAGTCCACCAAGACGGGCACCGGCGCCAACGGCCACATCGGCTGGAACGCATGGGTCAAGCGCTATGAGGCGGACTACGTCGTGTACGACAACGCGGCGATTCACCGCAAGCGGGCCTGAACGGCCGGGCTGCCCCGCCCCATGCGCGCCCGCATGCGGGCATGATGGAGGGCCATGAACGGCACCTCACCTTCGCCGGGCACCAAGCTGCCGCCCAAGCTGACACGGCCCACACTGCCGCCGCGCAAGTATTGGCCCTGGTTCGTTTTCATCCTGCTCGTCAACTACCTGTTGATGAGTTATCTGTTCCCGCCCGGCGACGCGCCCGTCACCGTGCCTTACACGGTGTTCCGCGAAGAGGCCGGCAAGAACAACGTCAGCGCGATCTACAGCCGCGGCACCACGATCGAGGGCCGCTTCAGGGCGCCGGTGACGTGGCCGACGCCCGAGGACATCAAGCAGGCGGGACCCACTTCCGCCCGATCGGCGATTGACCGCCGGCTGCTGCCACCGGCGCGCACGTCGAGCCATTTCGAAACGGAGCTGCCGACCTTCTTCGACCGCGATCTCGAACCCTTCCTGATCCAGCACAACGTGGAGATCAGCGCGGTACCGATCCAGCAGGCCAGCGCGTGGGCGACGCTGCTTTATGGCTTCGGGCCGGCGGTGCTGATCATTGCGTTCTATGTGTGGATGTACCGGCGCGCCGCGGCGCAAGGTGGCATGGGAGGCATGGGCGGGGTGTTCGGCATCGGGCGCAGCAAGGCGCGACGCTACGACACCGAGACGGCCGACCGCATCACCTTCAACGACGTCGCGGGCATCGACGAAGCCGAGAGCGAATTGGTGGAGATCGTCGACTTCCTGAAGGCGCCCGGCAAGTACACGCGCCTGGGCGGCAGCGCGCCCAAGGGCGTGCTGCTGATCGGCTCGCCCGGCACCGGCAAGACGCTGCTGGCGAAAGCGGTGGCCGGCGAGGCGGGCGTACCCTTCTTCTCCATGAGCGCGGCGGAATTCGTCGAGATGATCGTCGGCGTCGGCGCGGCGCGCGTGCGCGACCTGTTCAAGCAGGCGCGCGAGAGCGCGCCGGCCATCATCTTCATCGACGAGATCGACGCGATCGGCCGCGCTCGCGGCGGCATGATGATGGGCGGCGGGCACAGCGAGCAGGAGCAGACGCTGCAGCAGATCCTCACCGAGATGGACGGCTTCAGCGGGCGCGAAGGCATCATCGTGCTGGCCGCCACCAACCAGCCCGACGTGCTCGATCGCGCGCTGCTGCGGCCCGGCCGCTTCGACCGGCGCGTCGTCGTGAACCTGCCCGACAAGGTCGGGCGCGAAGCGATCGTGCGCGTGCACGTGCGCAAGGTGCCGCTCGACCCGGACGTGAACCTCGAAGAACTCGCGCAGGCGACGCCGGGCTTCTCCGGCGCGGACCTGAAGAACCTGGTGAACGAGGCCGCGCTGCTGGCCGCGCGGCGCAGCGAAGACGCCGTGCATCACAAGGACTTCCTCGATGCGCTGGAGAAAATCGTGCTGGGCCCGGAGCGCCCTCTCCTGCTGGGGCCCGAAGACCGCGAGCGCATCGCCTACCACGAGAGCGGGCACGCGGTACTGGGCTTGCTCGTGCCCGGCGCGGACCCGGTGCATCGCGTCAGCATCGTGCCGCGCGGACAGGCGCTGGGCGTGACCTACCAGCGGCCGCAGACCGATCGCTACAACTACCCCGAAGCTTATTTGCGCGCCCGCATCATCGGCATGTTGGGTGGCCGCGCCGCCGAGGAAGTGGTGTACGGCACGCGCACCACCGGCGCGGAAAACGACATCGAGCAGGCGACGCAACTCGCGCGCAACATGGTGACGCGCTGGGGCATGAGCGACGCGGTCGGCATGGTGCAACTCGCGCCGGCCCACAACCCCTACCTGGGCGGACCCTCGGGCTACATGGGCGAGAAGCCGTTCAGCGAACAGACCGGCAACCTGATCGACGCGGAAGTGCAGCGCATCATCAACGAGTGCCATGAAGAGGCGAAGCGGCTGCTGCGCGAACATCGGGCCGCACTCGACGCGCTGGTGGCGGCGCTGCTCAAGCAGGAGACGGTGTCGGAGCAGGAAATCCTGCAGGCCACCGGATTGCCGTCCGCGCCGCTGTTGGAGGGGCGGCCGGTGCGGGGCTGATCCGCGGCTGACCCTCAGGCCGCCTTTTCGATCCGCCCGCCCAGGTAAGCCGCGCGCACTTCATCGTTGGACCACAGCTCCGCGGGCTTGCCGGACACGGCGAGCCGTCCGGTTTCCAGCACGTAGCCGCGATCGGCCATCGAAAGGGCCATGCGCGCGTTCTGCTCCACCAGCAGCACCGTGGTGCCGCGTCTTCGGATCTCGCCGATGATGGAGAACACCTTTTGCACGATCACCGGCGCGAGGCCGAGCGAGGGCTCGTCCAGCAGCAACAGGCGCGGCTTGGCCATCAGGCCGCGCGCGACCGCGACCATCTGCTGCTGGCCGCCCGAGAGCATCCAGCCCAGCGCATCGGCGAAAGGCCGGATGTCGGGGAACAGGTCGAACATCTCGTCCGACTCGCGCAGCAGTTGGGCCTTGGCGACGCGGCCTCGGTTGGACGCGCCCAGCATGATGTTCTCGCGCGCCGTCAGGCCGGGGAACAGCCGCCGCCCCTCGGGCACGTGCGAGATGCCGAGCTTGACGATGGCCTCGGGCGCCAGCGCGGCGATCGAGCGGCCTTCGAACAGCACGTCGCCGGCCACCGGCTTGAGCAGGCCGGAAATCGTTCGCAGCGTGGTCGATTTGCCGGCGCCGTTCGCGCCCAACAGCGCGACCACTTCGCCGGCCTCGATCGCAAGCGAGACGCCGTGCAGCGCCTCGATCTCGCCGTAGCGGACCACCAGGCCCTCAAGTGAAAGCAGGGGCATCGGGTTCGGTTCCGAGGTAGGCGGCGATGACGTCGGGCTGGCGCAGCACTTCGGCGGCCACGCCGTCGGCGATGCAGCGGCCGAAGTTCAGCACCGTGATGTGCTCGGCGACTTGCGTCACCAGCGTCATGTCGTGGTCGATGATCAGGATGGTGAGGCCCTTGGCCGCGATGCGCCGCAGCAGCTCCAGCAGGCCCATCTT